>NZ_JARAVO010000029.1:0-53991 GCF_033792805.1 Streptomyces sp. PA03-1a | reverse complement strand
CGGTCGTGCGCAGGTGGACGTGTACAAGCTGGCGGACCAGGTGACGGCGGGCCTGGAGGGCATGGAGGTCCCGCTGCGGGTCGCGGTGATGGGCTGCGTCGTCAACGGTCCCGGCGAGGCGCGCGAGGCCGACCTGGGGGTGGCCTCGGGCAACGGCAAGGGGCAGATCTTCGTCAAGGGCGAGGTCATCAAGACCGTGCCGGAGTCGAAGATCGTGGAGACCCTCATCGAGGAGGCCATGAAGCTCGCCGAGCGCATGCAGGCCGACGGAGTGCCGTCAGGAGAGCCCCAGATCAGTGTGAGCTAAAGCGAAACAATCCCCGGCAGGGGAGCGAGGTGGGAAAGTGTCGCTGCTCGAGAACATCCGTGGTCCACGCGACCTGAAGGCCCTTCCGCCGGAGCGGCTGGGCGAACTCGCCGTGGAGATCCGTGAATTCCTGGTGCAGGCGGTGGCCAGGACCGGGGGGCACCTGGGACCCAATCTGGGCGTGGTCGAGCTGACGGTCGCCCTGCACCGGGTCTTCGACTCGCCGGCCGACCGCATCCTGTGGGACACGGGTCACCAGTCCTACGTCCACAAGATCCTGACCGGCCGTCAGGACTTCTCCAAACTGCGCGGCAAGGGGGGCCTGTCCGGCTACCCCTCGCGCGCCGAGTCCGAGCACGACCTCATCGAGAACAGCCACGCCTCCACGGTGCTCGGCTGGGCCGACGGCCTGGCCAAGGCCAACCAGGTGCTCGGCCGGCAGGACCATGTCGTGGCCGTCATCGGGGACGGCGCGCTCACCGGCGGCATGGCCTGGGAGGCGCTGAACAACATCGCCGCCGCCAAGGACCGTCCGCTGATCATCGTCGTCAACGACAACGAGCGCTCCTACGCCCCCACCATCGGCGGCCTCGCCAACCACCTGGCCACCCTGCGCACCACCGACGGCTACGAGCGCTTCCTGGCCTGGGGCAAGCAGGTGCTCCAGCAGACGCCCGTGGTCGGCAAGCCGCTGTACGAGTCCCTGCACGGCGCCAAGAAGGGCTTCAAGGACGCCTTCGCCCCGCAGGGCATGTTCGAGGACCTGGGGCTGAAGTACCTCGGCCCGATCGACGGCCACGACGTGACCGCGGTCGAGTCGGCGCTGCGCCGGGCCCGGCGCTTCCACGGCCCCGTCCTCGTCCACTGCCTCACCGAGAAGGGCCGCGGCTACGCCTTCGCCGAGCGCGACGAGGCGGACCGCTTCCACGCCGTGGGCGCCATGGACCCGCTCACCTGCGAACCGCTCACCCCGTCGAGCGGCCCGAAGTGGACCTCGGTCTTCGGCAACGAGATGGTCCGGATCGGCGCCGAGCGCCCGGACGTCGTGGCGATCACGGCGGCCATGCTGCAGCCGGTCGGGCTGGAGAAGTTCGCCAAGGCGTTCCCCGACCGCGTCTACGACGTCGGGATCGCCGAGCAGCACGCGGCGGTCTCGGCGGCGGGCCTGGCGACCGGCGGGCTGCACCCGGTGGTCGCCGTGTACGCGACCTTCCTCAACCGCGCCTTCGACCAGGTCCTGATGGACGTCGCGCTGCACAAGTGCGGTGTGACCTTCGTGCTGGACCGGGCGGGCGTCACCGGCGACGACGGCGCTTCGCACAACGGAATGTGGGACATGTCGATCCTCCAGGTCGTCCCGGGCCTGCGGATCGCCGCGCCGCGCGACGCCGACCAACTGCGCGCCCAGCTCCGCGAGGCGATCGACGTCGACGACGCGCCCACCGTCGTCCGCTTCCCCAAGGAGACCGTCGGCGAGACCCTGCCGGCCATCGACCGGGTCGGCGGCATGGACGTGCTGCACCGCGGCGACCGGCCGGACGTGCTGATGGTGTCCGTCGGCGCCCTGGGCTCGGTCTCCCTGGCCGCGGCCGCCCTGCTGCGCGAACGCGGCGTCGGCGTCACGGTCGTCGACCCCCGCTGGGTCAAGCCGCTCGACGCGGAGCTGCCCGCGCTCGCCGCCCGGCACCGCATGGTGGCCGTCATCGAGGACAACGGCCGGGCCGGGGGCGTGGGTTCTGCGGTGGCGCAGGCCCTGCGGGACGCGGAGACCGACGTGCCGGTCCGGGACTTCGGCATCCCGCAGCAGTTCCTGGCGCACGCCAAGCGCGGCGAGGTGCTGGCCGACATCGGGCTCACCCCGGCCGAGATCGCCGGCCGGATCGGGGCCACCCTGACCCGTCTCGCGGTGAACGAGCAGCACCCGAACGAGAGGCACGTGAGCGATGACATCGCCCGAACCTGAGCCCAAGGGGTTCGATCTGGCGACGCTGCTGGCCGAGCGCGGAGCCGAGCGCTACGACCTGCACGCCAGGTACCTCAATCACCAGTTGCCGCGGATGCTGCACACCATCGGCTTCGACAAGGTCTACGAGCGGGCCGAGGGCGCGTACTTCTGGGACGACGAGGGCCGGGACTACCTCGACATGCTCGCCGGCTTCGGGGTGATGGGCCTGGGCCGCCACCACCCCGTGGTCCGCAAGGCGTTGCACGACGTCCTGGACGCCGGGCTGGCCGACCTCACCCGCTTCGACTGCCAGCCGCTGCCGGGCCTGCTCGCGGAGAAGCTGCTGTCGTACGCGCCGGGGCTCGACCGGGTGTTCTTCGGCAACAGCGGCACCGAGGCCGTCGAGACGGCCCTGAAGTTCGCCCGTTACGCCACCGGCAGGCCCCGCGTGCTCTACTGCGACCACGCGTTCCACGGGCTGACCACCGGCTCGCTGTCCGTCAACGGCGAGGTCGGCTTCCGCGAGGGCTTCGACCCGCTGCTCCCCGACACCGCCGTGCCCCTGGGCGACCTGGCGGCCCTGGAGCGGGAGCTGGCCAAGGGCGACGTGGCCGCGCTGATCGTCGAGCCGATCCAGGGCAAGGGCGTGCACGCCGCGCCGCCCGGTTACCTGCGGGCGGCGCAGGAGCTGCTGCACCGGCACAAGGCGCTGCTCATCGCCGACGAGGTGCAGACCGGCATCGGCCGCACCGGCGACTTCTTCGCCTACCGGCACGAGGAGGGCGTCGAGCCGGACCTGGTGTGCGTGGCCAAGGCGCTGTCGGGCGGCTACGTGCCGGTGGGCGCCACCCTCGGCAAGGACTGGATCTTCAAGAAGGTCTACTCCTCCATGGACCGGGTGCTGGCGCACTCCGCCAGCTTCGGCTCCAACGCCCAGGCCATGGCCGCCGGGCTGGCCACCCTCACGGTGATGGAGGACGAGAAGGTCGTCGCCAACGCGCGGGCCACCGGGGACCTGCTCCGCGACCGCCTCGCCGCCCTCGTCGACCGCTACGAGCTGCTGCACGAGGTCCGCGGCCGGGGCCTGATGATCGGCATCGAGTTCGGCCGGCCGAAGTCGCTGGGGCTGCGCAGCCGCTGGACGATGCTGCAGGCGGCCCGCAAGGGCCTGTTCGCGCAGATGGTGGTGGTGCCGCTGCTGCAGCGGCACCGTATCCTCACCCAGGTCTCGGGGGACCACCTGGAGGTGATCAAGCTGATCCCGCCGCTGGTCATCGGGGAGCGCGAGGTGGACCGTTTCGTGGACGCCTTCACCGCCGTGATGGACGACGCACACGGCGGCGGTGGCCTGATGTGGGAGTTCGGCAGGACACTGGTGAAGCAGGCCGTCGCCAACCGCTGACCCGGGCCCGCGTCCGGCCCACGGTGCCTTGCCCCTGAGGCAAACTTTTTGCCTCAGGGGCGAACCACGTCTATACCTGAGGCATGACCTCACCATCTGCGGACGAGGCGCCCCTGCCGGACGTCGCCCCCCAGTTGCGCGCGCTGCGCCGCAGGGGCGGGCTGACGCTGGAGGCGGCCGCGGCCCGCGCCGGGCTGTCGCCCGCGCACCTGTCCCGGCTGGAGACCGGGCAGCGGCAGCCTTCGCTCCCCATGCTGCTGACCCTCGCCCGCACCTACGGCACCACGGTGTCCGACCTGCTCGGCGAGACCTCCCCCGAGCGCGATCCGGTCGTCCGTGGCGGTTCCGTGCCGCCCGCGGAGGCCGGCGGCTGGACGTACTGGCCGGCCGGGAACCCCGGGCGGGCCATGCAGGCGCTGCGGCTGCACGTGCCGCCCGGCCCCCAGGAGGGGCTGGTCCGCGTCCACGCCGGCGAGGAGTGGCTGCACGTCCTGGGGGGCGAGCTGCGGCTCACCCTCGGGGACGCCGTGCACCGGCTGGTGCCCGGCGACAGCGCCCACTTCGACTCGCTCACCCCGCACCGCATCGCGGCGGCCTCGCCGAACGGTGTCGATCTGCTGTTCGTCCACACGCTGCTGCGGAGTTCCGTCGTAGAGCTGTGCCTGGGCGACGGCCGTTCCCCGCGCCCCCACGGCGCATGACGAGAGGACTGACCGTGTCCGGCAACTCCGGGGGCAAGGCCCCCATGGGCTTCAAGGTGCGCACCTTCATCTACCTGGTGGGGGTCCACGTCATCGCCGCGTTCTTCTTCCTGATCTTCCACCTGGCCGGGGCCAAGTAGGGCGGCCCCGCCGCCTCGTGTCAGGCCGGCTGCGCGCCGTCCAGGAAGAGCGCGCGCAGCCGCTCGCGACGCCCGGGGGTGAGGCCGAGCCCCTCCTCCAGGTAGCGGTCCACCGAGCCCCAGTGCTCCTCGATGGTGTCGAAGGCGGTCTCCAGGTACTCCTTGCGCGCGTCGAAGAGCGGGCCGAGCAGCTCCATGACCTCGGGGGTGGTCGCCGGTTCCGCGTCGTCGCCGCGCTTGATGCGGTAGCGGCGGTGGGCCTCGTTGCTCTTGAGGTAGTCCTCCACGATCGCGTCGCGCTCGACCCCGAGGGCGAGCAGGATGACGGCGACCGAGGTCCCGGCCCGGTCCTTGCCCGCGGCGCAGTGCAGCAGCGCCGGCACCGACTCGTCCTCGGCGAGCAGTTCCAGCATGCGGGCGTGCTCGGCGGTGCGGTCCAGCACGATGCGGCGGTAGGCCTGCACCATGCGCGCGGCGGCGCGGCCCTCCCCGAGGATCTGGCGCAGCGCCGCGATGTCGCCGTCGCGGACCGTCGTCCAGAACTCGGCGCCCGAGGCCGGGTCGCTCAGCGGCATGTTGACGTTGCGCACGCCGGGCAGCTCGACGTCCGGGCCCTCCAGCTTCATGTCGGAGGCGTTGCGGAAGTCGAAGACCGTGTGCAGCCCGAGGGTGGAGAGGAAGGCGGCGTCGGCGGCGGTGGCGTGCGCCAGGTGGCCGCTGCGGAAGAGCCGTCCGTACCGCACCCGGCGGCCGTCCGTCGTCGGGAGGCCGCCCACGTCGCGGAAGTTGCGCACCCCGGTCAGCTCGGGTTCCGACGGGGCGGTCTGCGGCGTCTGCTCGGTCACCGGGGCTCCTTCGCTCAGGGGCCGGACGGTGCGGATCACCGGCGGCCGGACCACTCCCGACCTTACGACACCCGTGGCGGCCCGTACCGCGCGGTATGTGATCGCGGGAGGGGGCTGTGCGCGGCGGGCGCGGCACCGCCGTATTCCGCTTCCGGCGGATCCGGCCGGGTGGGATACATCACCCCCCGTCAACCCTTGGTTACGGTGGCGTAGGTCACTTGAGGAGGTGAAGTATGTGCTGACGTGCCAGACGATTCGAAGAGAAACAACAGTGCCGCCATCGGGTCGTACACCGCCCTGGGGGACAGCTTCACCGAAGGTGTGGGCGATCCGGGTCCCGACGGGACGTTCATCGGCTGGGCCGACCGGCTGGCGGTCCTCCTGTCCGACCGCCGCCCGGAGCACGACTTCCGGTACGCGAACCTCGCGGTGCGCGGCCGCCTACTCGACCAGATCGTCGAGGAGCAGGTGCCGCGGGCCGTGGAGCTCGCGCCCGACCTCGTGACCTTCTGTGCGGGCGGCAACGACATCCTCCGCCCCGGCAGCGACCCGGACGACGTCGCGGAGCGCTACGAGGCGGCGGTCGCCCGCCTCACCGCGTCCGTCGGCACCGTCGTGCTGTGCACCGGTTTCGACACCCGCGGCATCCCCGTGCTGCGCCATCTGCGCGGCAAGATCGCCACCTACACGGCCCATGTGCGCGCCATCGCCGACCGGTACGACTCCCCGGTGCTGGACCTGTGGTCGCTCCGTTCCGTCCAGGACCGCCGGGCCTGGGACTCCGACCGCCTCCACCTGTCGCCCGAGGGACACACCAGGGTCGCGCTGCGCGCCGCGCAGGTGCTGGGCCTCGAGGTGCCCGCCGACCCCGACCAGGCGTGGCCGCCGGAGCCGTTCCGCGCGCCCGCCGAGATCCGGCGGGACAACATCCAGTGGGCGCGCGAGTACCTCGTGCCCTGGATCGGCCGGCGGCTGCGCGGGGAGTCCTCCGGCGACAACGTGGAGCCCAAGCGCCCGGACCTGCTGCCGCTGTAGCCGGCGGGCCCGGGGCGCACCGCGCGCGGCGTCAGAAGGGCGAGGCCCCGGAGGCGAGTTCGGCCCACACGACACGGCCGCCACCGTCGTCGGTGGGCCGGACGCCCCATGCCTGCGAGAGCGCGCCCACCAGCAGCAGCCCGCGGCCGCCCTCCTCGTCGACGCCCGCCGCCCGCGGCCGGGGCGCAGTCGGCGCGTGCCCCTGATCGCTGACTTCCAGACGCAGCCGGGTGCCGTCGTAGCGCAGCCCGCAGGTGATGAACTCACTGCCGGTGTGCATGACGGCGTTGGTGAAGAGCTCGGAGACGATCATCTCGGCGTCGTCGCGGAGTCCCTCGTCCGCGTCCCACTCCCGCAACCGTGCCCGCACGCGGTGGCGTGCGTCGGCGACCGAGGACCCGTGAGCGGGCAAACGGAAGAGGTCCTGGCAGCGAAGGGCGTCGAGGTCGCCACGGCGCTCTAACCGCAGAGCGTCTGGTGAGGAGGCCACGTCGCTAACTATGCGGTCCCGTTCTCACTGTTGGCAAGATGCGATCTGTAATTTACAGAACGGCCGATGCGCACTGTCGGTTTTCGTTGACGGCATGACACACTGCTTGTGGCAGAGGGGAGTTGGGGAAGTGGTCGTGACGGACGCGCGGTCAGCCGGTGCCCCCACCGTCCTCCGTGTGGTGCTCGGAAAACGGCTCCAGGACCTGCGTGAGAAGGCCGGACTCTCCTTCGAGGACGCGGGCCGGGCGCTCGACGTCACCCACGCCACCGTCCGCCGCATGGAGAAGGCCGAGGTCGGCCTGAAGATCCCCTACGTCGAGAAGCTCCTGCGCACCTACGGGGTCGGCGACCCGGAAGAGGTCGAGGGGTTCCTGGCGCTCGCCCGCGAGGCCAACCAGCCGGGCTGGTGGCACCGCTACCGCGACGTCCTGCCCGACTGGTTCAGCGCCTTCGTGAGCCTGGAGGGCGAGGCCGGCGTCATCCGCGCCTACGAGCCGCACTACGTCCCCGGACTGCTGCAGACCGAGGACTACGCGCGCGAGGTGCTGCGGGCGGGGAACCCGGGCGCCGGCGACGCGGAGATCGAACGCGGGGTCGCGCTGCGCATGGAGCGCCAGGCCCTGCTCACCCGTGAGGACGCGCCGCTGGTCTGGATCGTCATCGACGAGACGGTGCTGCGAAGACCCATCGGCCGTCCGGCGGTCATGCGCGCCCAGATCGCCAAGCTGATCGACTCCTGCGCGCTGCCCAACGTACGGCTCCAGATCATGCCGTTCACGGCCGGACCGCACCCCGCCATGTACGGCCCGTTCCACATCTTCCGGTTCCAGACGCACGAGCTCCCGGACGTCGTCTACTCGGAAAGCCTGGTCGGGGGCGTCTACTTCGACGACCGCGACGACGTCTCGGCGTTCCTGGAGGCACTGGACCGGATGTGCGCACAGGCCGCGCCCACCCAGAGCACCGAGCGGATCCTCGTCGGCATCCAGAGGGAGACGTGACCATGGAGCGGACCCACGACGGCGACGAGATGACCGCACCGACCTCGACCCGCAAGGGTCACCGGAATCCGAACGGAGCAGGGCGTTGACCGACAAGGGCTTCCCCGCGGAGGAGATCGACACCAGCCGGCCGCACCCGGCCCGGATGTACGACTACTACCTCGGCGGCAAGGACAACTACGAGGCCGACCGCGAGGCGGCCGAGATGGTGATCCGCATGACCCCCGACGCGCGCCCCAGCGCCCGCGCCAACCGGGACTTCATGCAGCGCGCGGTGCGCTACGCGGCGGGGCAGGGCGTCCGGCAGTTCGTCGACATCGGCACCGGCATCCCCACCTCGCCCAACACCCACGAGGTCGCCCGCTCCGTCGTCCCCGAGGCCCGGGTCGCCTACGTCGACAACGACCCCATCGTGGCCGCCCACGCCGGCGCGCGGCTCACCAACACCGGCAACGCCGGCTTCTTCCTCGGCGACGTCCGTGAGCCCGAGACCATCCTGGAGCACGCCACCATCCGGGAGCTGATCGACTTCGACGAGCCCGTCGCCCTGATGCTCGTCGCGCTGCTGCACTTCGTCCGCGACGACGAGGACCCGGCCGGGATCGTGCGCACCCTGACCAAGAACCTCCCGTCCGGCAGCTTCCTGATCCTCAGCCACGGCACGACCGACTTCCACCGCGACGTCGACGCCGACGCCGGTGAGGCGTACAAGAACGCCACCTCCACCCTCAACCTGCGCAGCAAGCCGCAGATCGAGCCCTTCTTCGAGGGGTTCTCCCTGGTCGAGCCGGGCCTGGTGCAGGTGCCGCGGTGGCGCCCGGACTCCCCGTCCGCGCAGGAGGGCGAGCACGCCCGTGCCGCCTTCTGGGGAGGGGTCGGCCGCAAGGGCTGACGCGGGGGCGTCGGCCGCCCGCTAAGGGAGCGGGAGCGGCAGGAGCGGGAGCGGTGTCCGCCCCGGCGGCGGCGCGGCGGGGATCCGCTCCAGGACCCCGCCCGCGAACACGTCGTACAACGGCAGCGTCTCCAGGTGGACGTAGCCGATGTGGCAGTCGCAGACGGCCAGCGGGCACGCGCGCGGGCGCAGCGCCGCGCGGTAGGAGCCGTTGTAGAGGTTGCCCAGTTCCTCGGGGACGAAGTGGCAGCGGCGCACCGTGCCCTCGCCGTCCACCGAGATGACCGACTCGCCCGTGCGGCACGGCAGGCCCGCGCTGCGGTGCGGATGCCGGCTGTACGGGAAGAGCGGGTCCAGCGCGGTCCACCGCGCCGCCTCGGCGTCGGTGTAGGTGTGGCCCTCCGCGGCGTTGACCCACAGGTAGACGTGGTCCGGGAGGTCGGCCCGCAGCCGGCCGGCCAGTCCCAGGTGCTCCGGCAGCCCGACGACGCCCACGCTGTGGCGGACGCCGCGGTCCGCCAGCTCGCGGCACCTGGCCAGGAAACGGTCGTAGGGCGTCTGGCCGGGGTGGAAGGTGCACCACAGGGCCAGCGTGTCCAGGTCGGCCTCGTCCAGCCACTGCGTGCGGCAGCTCAGATTGGTCTGGATCGCCACCCGGCGCACGTGCGGAAGCCGGCTCAGCTCCGCCAGCGTCCGCCGGTACCAGGAGCGCACCAGTCCCTCGCCCCACGGGGTGAACAGCAGGGAGAGCCGGTCGTCGGTCTGCCCGGCCGCCCAGCCCGCGAAGCGCTCCAGCGCGACGCGGTCGGCGGTCAGCTGGGCGCGGCTGTCACGGCGCTTGGCGAAGGGGCAGTACGGGCAGTCGTAGTCGCACGAGGCCAGCGGGCCGCGGTAGAGGATCGTCAGGTCCATGGCGGGGGCGCTCACTTGGGCTCGTAGGCGGCCATGCGCCGGTGGACGGCGGCGGAGAACAGCTCGGGTCCGGCCGCGTCGGAGTGGGCGAGCCCCTCGGGCGACAGCCGCAGCACCTCCGGCCCCGCGGCGGCGTCGAGCCAGCCCCGGTCGGCGAAGCGCTGCAGCTCCCCGGCGAAATCCTCCCCGGGAGCCGTGCCGAACCGGGTCCGGTACTCCGCGACGGGCAGGCCCTCGGCCTGCAGCAGGGACTGCAGCAGATGACGGCGGCGGGCCTCCTCGGCGTCCATCGCCCAGCCGAAGTCGGCGTGGGCGAACTCCTGCGTGGTGCGCGCCGTGTACTCGTCGATGATGCCGCGGATGTGGTGCATGTCGACGGCGTAGTCGAAGGAGTAGTGCAGCGAGGAGGTGTACGAGCGGGCGCCGCAGCCCAGGCCCACCATGCCGTCGGTCTGGCAGGCGTAGTCCCCGCCGCCCGTGGTGGGCGCGCCCGCACGGCGGAACATGCGCATCGACACCTGCTCGTAGCCGTGCGCCAGCAGATGGTCGCGGCCGTGCCGGTACAGCCGCAGCCGCTGCTCGTCCCACGCCGCTTCGCCCCGCGCGGCGTCGGCCGCGTGGCGGCCGAGGCCGGTGAGCGGGCGGACGTACAGGGGGTACAGGTACAGCTCCTCGGGCCGCCAGGCGAGCGCCGCGTCGAGGGACTGCGTCCAGGAACCCTCGGTCTGGCCGTCGATGCCATAGATCAGGTCGATGTTGAGGACGGGGATGCCCGCTTCCCGGATCCTGCCCAGCGCCGCCTCGACGTCGGCCCGGCGCTGGGGACGGACGGCGGCGCGCGCCTCGGCGTCGACGAAGCTCTGCACCCCCAGGCTCAGCCGGGTCGTGCCGCGCTCCGCCAGCACCGACAGCCGGTCGGCGGTCGCGGTGGCCGGCGAGGCCTCCACGGAGAGCGGTATCGCCCGCAGGTCGGCCCCCAGGCCACGTTCGGCGAGATCGCAGAGCCGCTCCAGCTCGGCAGCCTCCAGGTACGTGGGGGTGCCGCCGCCGAAGGCGGCGTTGGCGAACCGCGCGCCCTCGCCCAGCGCCTCCCGCACCGCCGTGGCCTGGCGCTCCAGCGCGTCCAGGTAGGCGGTCGCCAGGCCGTCGGGCGCCCCGATCCTGGTGAAGAGGTTGCAGAAGCCGCAGCGGACCTCGCAGAACGGGATGTGGAAGTAGAGGGACAGCGCGTCCTTCGGCTCGTCCGCCCACAGGTCGCGCAGCCGGGCGTGCTCGCGGGGCAGCGCGCGGTAGGCCGTCTTGTGCGGGTACGCGTACACGTAGTGCCGGTACGGGCGCACGGCGGCCGTGGCCGGGGGCGTGGCGGAGAGCGTCACGTCGGTGAGGGTCATCGGGCGGCCCCGTCGAGGAGGAAGTGGGCGTAGGGCACCGTCCACACGACCTCGTGGCCGATGCGGTGGCCGGTGTGGCCGTCCTCGCCGTACGCCGTGCCGTGGTCGGAGCATACGACGGCCAGGCACGGACGGCGGCTGGAGGCGGCGGCGAAGAGCCTGCCGATGTGGCGGTCGACGTACTCCAGGGCGGCGGCGTGGGTGGCGCGCGAGTCGCCCGCCTCCCGGGTGGCACCCGGCAGGTGGAACCAGTTGGGCTGGTGCAGCGCCGACACGTTCACGAACAGGAAGAGCCGCTGCTGCGGCGGCAGGGCGGCGACGACCTCCTCGGCGCGGGCCACCTGGGCCTCGAAGGAGGTCGGGGAGGGCACCCCGAACTCCGGCTCCCAGTGGCTCTCCTGGAAGAGCCCGGGCAGCACCGAGCCCAGCGGCGCCTGCTTGTTGAAGAAACCGACGCCGCCGATGCACACCGTGCGGTAGCCGGCCCCGGCCAGGCCCGACACCAGGTCGGGGGTGTCGTACACGAAGGTGCCGTCCGCGGTGCTCTCACTGCCGGCGAAGCGCGCCGCGAACAGCCGCGGGTGGGGACCGGGCGTGGTGGGTGTGGGCAGGAAGCCCGCGAAGATCGCCTGGTGGGAGGCGTAGGTGAAGCTGCCGGGCGCGTGCCGGCGCTCCCACCGGCCACCGGGCAGATGGCGGGCCAGGTGGGGGATGCGGCCGGCCGCGGCGAGCTCCTCGGCCACGTCGTGGCGGAGGGTGTCCAGGGTGACCAGCAGGATGTCGTGGCTGCCCACGATCTGGTTCATGTCAAGCGGTGGCGTCATGGTGGTGCTCCTCGCGTCGCGCGCCGTGCATCGCGGCCGGTACGGCGGCGACCTGGGCGGCGTAGGTGTCCAGGCCCTCGGCGCCGCTGCCGGGGAGGCCGGTGAGCCGGGGCAGCAGATCCCCGAAGGCGTTGACCTCGCCGACGGCGAAGCGGCGCCAGCCGGTCGCGGGCAGGACGTCCACGCCCACGCAGAGCGTGCCGGGGAAACACGCGGCCGCCCGTTCGGCGGTCGTCAGCACGTCCCCGAAGTCGCCGCCCGCGGCGCGGATCGCCGCGCGGGCCGTGTCCAGGTCGCCGCGGGCGCCGCCGAGGTGCAGATTCGTCATGGGGTGCGGGCTGGTGCGGACGACGGCGTGCGTGGCGCGGCCCGCGACCACCACCACCCGCAGGTCGGCCGCCCGCCCGTGCTGGGACGCCTTGGGCAGCCAGCGCTCGACGTGCAGCCCGTCCGGGGCCAGCGCGTCCACGAGGGCGGCGACCTCCTGCTCCGTGCGGTACTCGCGGACCCGCAGCGAGTTGAACAGGCGTCCGTCGGCGGTGGTCTCCACCGAGGTCGTGGCCTTGACCCGGCCGGGGCCCGCCATCGCCAGCGCCACCACCCCGGAGGCGGAGGAGCCGTGCGCGGGCTTGAGGAACGCCCGGGAGATCCGGGCGGACCGCAAGCGCTCCCTGAGCTCGGCCCAGCCGCGCACCGGCGGCCCGTCGGGAGCGGGCGGCACCGGGACGCCCGCGGAGGTCAGCCGGGCGTGGCAGCGCCGCTTGTCGAACAGCACGGCGACCTCCCCGGCGTCCGCCGACGGCACCGCGCCGGCCCGGCGGGCCGCCTCCGTCACCTCGTGCACGGCGGCGGTGAAGCGGCGGTACCACAACGCGGTGCCCTCGACCCTGGCCGGGTCGTCGGCGCCCCGCAGCAGGCGGTCGACCTCCGCGTCCTCGCCGGGCGAGTCGACGCGCACGAACTCACCGGGCGCGAAGGCGTACCGGCCGCGCAGCACGTCGCGCCACGCCAGCACACGGGGCGCGGGATGGCCCGCGGCACGCACCGCGTCGGCGAAGAGGGTCGTCCTGCGGTTGCCGGGGTTGCCGACGACGGCGATGCGGAGCGCACCGCCGGTACCGCTACTCGGAGACGGCGACATAGCGCCACTCCTCGTTCCGCCAGTGATGCGGCTCGCGGTGCTCCGACAGGTCGACCTCGGTGCCCGCGGAGCCCACGACGGCGCGCAGCCGCTCGGCCACGGCTTCGCTCAGGTAGTGGTGGTGCAGGTCGAGCCGCTTGAGGTGGGTGAGCGGCTGGCCGCCCAGCAGTGCCTCGGCGCCGGTGTCGGTGAGGGTGCCCATGGACAGGCTCAGCGTCTCCAGCTGCGCGACGACGGGAGCGGAGGCCACGGCCGCCGCGATCTCGTCCTGCAACTCGCTGTCCTGCAGGCCGAGGTGGCGCAGCGCGGGGAAGCGGCCGCCGGCCAGGACCGGCGCGAGGTCGGCGACCGTGGAGTCCCCTCCGTACTGCTCCACGCCGAGCCACAGCTCCAGCCGCTCCAGCGCGGGCAGCTCGCAGGCGCCGACCGCCCGCACCACCGTGCCGGGGAGCCCGCCGGACTCCAGGCGCAGCACGCGCAGCGCCTCGTGACGGACGGGACGCAGCGACAGCGGCTCCTCGCCCAGCCCCTGCGAGTCGCCGCCACGGACACCGAACTCCTCCAGCAGCGGGAAGCGTTCGAGGACGGGCGTGACGTCGGTCAGCTGCAGCCAGGAGACCTCGCACTCCTCGCCGGTCACGTCGGCGAGGAACAGGGCGCGCAGCGCGGGGAAACGCTCCGCGTCCGCGAGCACCAGTTCCAGCGCGGGACGCAGTTCGGAGTACTCGTCGTCCCACCAGGGGCCGAGGACCAGCGCGCGCACCCGCGTGGTGTCGACCGCCGCGGTGAAGTGGCCCCACAGCTCGGGGAAGGGGATCTCGCCGGCCTCGAAGCAGTCCAGCCGCCAGGCCACGGCGTCGGGGCCGGGCAGCTCGGCCGTGCCGGCCTCGGGCAGCGTGTGCACGCGCAGCCCGTGGAAGGTCTCCAGGTGACGTGTGACGGTCATGACGGCCTCACTCCGCGACGGCGGTGTAGCGGTGGACCTCGCCGTCCCACTCGTCCTCGTCGCCGGGTTCGGAGAGGTCGACCTCGACGCCCGAGGGCTCGAGGGCGGCCCGCACGCGCTCGGCGACCGGCTCGGTGACGAAGTTGTGGTGCAGGTCCAGCCAGTTGAGGTGGGTCAGCGGCTGGCCGGCGAGCAGGGCGGTCACACCGTCGTCGGTGAGCACGCCCAGGGACAGGTCGAGCGAGGAGAGCTGGGCCACGACGGGGGCAGCGGCGACGGCGGCGGCGATCTCGTCCTGGATCTCGCTGTTGCGCAGGCCGAGATGGCGCAGCGCAGGGAAGCGGCCGCCGGCCAGGACCGGCGCGAGGTCGGCGACCGTGGCGTCGCCGCCGTACTCCTCCACGCCCAGCCACAGCTCCAGGTGCTCCAGCGCCGGGAGTTCGCTCGCGGCGACACCGCGGACCACCTCACCGGGCAGGCCGCCCGCCTCGAAACGGAGCGTGCGCAGCCGCTGGTGGTGGGTCGCAGGGAAGCGCAGTCCGGTGCCGCCGCGGACGCCGAACTCCTCCAGCCGCGGATAGGCCTCGAGCACCGGCGTCACGTCGGACTGCTCGATCCAGGAGATCTCGGCCTCCTCCATCTCCAGGTCGCCGAGGAACACGGCCTCCAGCGCGGTCAGCCGTTCGCGCGCGTCCACGAGCAGCCGCACGAGGACACCGGAGTCGTTGTCGTACGGCTCGCCCCACTGGCCCAGGACGAGGGCCCGCACGCCCGCGGGCTCGACCGTCTCCAGGAAGCGGTCCCACAACTGCGCGAAGGTCTCCTTCGCGTCGTCCTCCCAGGGGTTGACGGCCAGCCGCCACGCCACCGCGCCCGCCGCCGGGAGCTCCTGCCGCGCGCCGGGCGCGGGGAAGTCGAAGGCCGGCAGGCCGTTCAGTTCCTGCAGATGTTCGACGTGGGACATCGGTGGTCTCCCGAGGTGGACGGACGCGGTGCCTTGACGTGGTGGTGCCTTGACGTGGAGGTGCTTCGAGGCGGTGGTGCCTCGCTCGCGAAGAGTTCTACCAAGCCGCTCCGACAGTGCCTGCCGCGGGCTGTGCACAAGCCGTCGGGGGCGTTGTCACACCCCGCGCGTAGCGTCGTGGACATCGGGTCGGCGGGTGCCGACGGCGGAGGGAGACACGCATGTACCGGCAGGGGGACGTCCTGATCGTGCCCGTCGCGGAAGCGGCCGTGCCGCCGGGCACGGACCGGATGCCGCGGCAGGCGAGGGACGCGCGGGGCAGGCTCGTGCTGGCCCTCGGCGAGGTGACCGGGCACGCCCACGCGGTGGTCGGGCCGGGGACGCTGGTGCGCGAGCCCGGGCCGTTCGGGGCGGCGTACCTCCATCTCCCGGACGGCGGGCGGGTGGTCCACGAGGAGCACGCCGCGATACCGCTGCCGAAGGGGTGGTACCGGGTGGTGCGGCAGCGCGAGTACGTGCCCGGCGCGGTCCGCGTCGTGGCGGACTGACCAGGACGGGGGAGCGGAGCGATGACGACGGTGGCGAGCGCGGTGACGAGCGCGGTGACGGGTTCGGGCACGGGTACGGCGACGGAGCCGGCGGTGGACACGACGGCGCTGTGGCGCGAGGTCGTCGCGGCGACCGGACCCGCGGACCGGGCGGCGGCGGAGGAGGGGGTGCGCCTGGCCTACCGGCTGGCCGGGCTGCCCGAGCCGGAACGGATCGTGTGGGCGGCCTCGCCCCTGGAGGCGGTGGTCCTGGCCGTGCGCCTGACGGCGGACGGCACGGCGGGCGGCAGCGTCCGCGACGCCGTGCGGACACGGCCGTGGGCGGCCGCGCGGGAGCGGGTCGCCGACCGGCTCGGACCGGCCGGGTGGGCGGACCACTGGGCCGTCACGGGCGCGCAGTTGTGGGACACGACGGTGCTGCTGACCGAGCGGATACGGACCGCCGTGGTGGACGCCGGACCGAGGGTGCCCGGCGGCGGGCAGGCCGTGCGGCTCGCGTTGCTCGACGCCGTGCTCGGGCAGCACGACGCGGCGTGGCTGGCCGCCTTCGACGGGCAGGAGGGCACGCGGGAGCTGGCCGGGATCGCTGCGGTCGCCCGGAACGCCGGCTGGTGGTGGCCGTACGAGCGGACGGCGGTCGTCGCCGAACGCCCCCTGGAGCTGCACCGGGACGAGGCGGGCCGGCTGGACCGCGGCGACGGCCCCGCGCTGGCCTACGCGGACGGCTTCGCGCTGCACGCCTGGCGGGGCATGCCGGTCCCCGCCGAGTTCCTCGACGGGCTCGCCGGGCTGACCCCGCGCCGCATACGCGAGGAGGAGAACGCCGAGCTGCGCCGGGTGATGCTGGAGCACTACGGCTACGAGCGCTACCTGGAGGAGTCCGGGGCCGAGCCCGTGCAGCGGGACGCCGCCGGCGTGCTGTGGCGGATCGAGCTGGAGGGGGACGAGCCGCTGGTGATGGTCGAGGTCGTCAACTCCACGCCGGAGCCGGACGGCACCCACCGCACCTACTGGCTGCGGGTGCCGCCGCGGACCCGGACCGCCCGCGAGGGCGTCGCCTGGACCTTCGGACTGGAGGAGGCCGACTACGTGCCGGAGAGGGAGACCTGAGCGGACTCCAGCGTCGCGGCGTCGATGAGGGCGAGGTTGCCGCCAGCGGTGCAGGTGTGGGCACCAGCCGTCGCGCCGAGGCGGGCGCAGGACTCGAAGTCCAGTCCGCGCATGCGCCCGTGGAGGAAGCCGCAGAGGAAGGCGTCGCCCGCCCCGTTGGAGTCCACCACCGGGCCGGGCGGGGTGACGGCCGGGATGTGCCGGGGCGTGCTGCCCCCGTCGCGCGCGAGCAGGTAGGCGCCGCCCGCGCCCGCGGTGGCGATCACGGCCTGGGCGCGGCCGTCGCGCAGGATCGCGCGCATGATGTCCGCGATGCGCTCGCCCGCTCCTGCCGCGCTGAGGAAGACCAGGTCGGAGCGGCGGGCGAACTCCCGCTGGTGCTCGGCCAGTCCGTCCCAGTCGTGCAGGTCGGTCGAGACGGGCAGGCCGAGTTCCTCGATGTCGTCGTAGAGGAAGCGCGTGAAGTGCGAGATCGACAGGTGCACGTGCCGGGCCCGGCGCAGGTGCGGCAGGTAGAACTCGCGCGGCATCCGCAGGTGCTCCGGGTCGCGTCCGTCGTAGAAGGACATCCGGCGGCCCGTGGCGTCCACGAGGTTGACGGCCCGCCGGGTCCCGGCGGGGGAGATCAGCGGCTCGAAGTCGACGTCGCCCTTGGCCAGGCGCTCCCTGAGCAGGGTGCCGATCCAGTCGTCGCCGACGAAGTCGAGGAACTTCACGGTCATGCCGAGCGCGCGGCAGCCCAGCGCCACGTTGCCGCCGGTCTGGCCGGGCCACTCCCGGACCGGCTCCACCCCGAGGGAGTCCACGAGCGGTACGGGCAGGCTGTCCACCCGCACGACGGTGTCCACCCCGGAACCGCCCACGACGAGCACGTCGTACGGCGACTCTTCCGTGGTCATGTGCACCTCCAGTCACCACCCCGGCGCCATGTTACGGCCGTCCGGTGTCCCCCGGTGTCCGGTCACTGATGTGCTCGGCCGCCCAGGCGCCCCATTCCTGCTGCATCCTGCTGAAGCGCAGCCCCCACTCCAGGGTCAGCCGCCCGTAGAAGGCGAGGTCGCCGCGGGCGTCACGGCGCTGAGCCGGTGACCAGTTCCGTCCACGCCGCGCGGACGGTGTCGAGCCCGAAGGACGCGCGTAGCCAGTCGCGGGCCTGCTCGCCCGCCTCCTGCCAGCCGTCGGCCGCGAGCGCCGCGATCGCGTCCGCCATGGCCGAGGGGGAGTCGTGGATCCAGCGGCGTTCGTAGATCGCGTCGGCGCCCGGCCAGGGCAGCAGGGCGGGCACCGCGCCGGAGGCCATGCCCTCGGCGGGCGCGAGGTGGAAGCTCTCGTCGTCGCTGGTGGAGAGCACGAAGCCGACGCGCCGCAGCCAGCTCGCCACGTCGGGGCCGAAGTCGTCGAAGACCACGGCGTCCTCCAGCGGACCGGACTGCACACGGCGCAGCACGGCGTCGTAGTGCGCCCGCTCCTCGGGCTTGTTCCAGATCCACCAGTAGTCCCAGGGCATCTTGGACTTCACCGACAGCCGCCACCGCGGGTCCCTGGCCCGCAGCGCCTCGAGCACGTCCAGGCCCAGGTCGAGCCGCTTGCGCGAGGGCGCGATGCCGATCATGCCGAGGCGGTAGCGGGCGTCGGGGACCTTGGGGCGGTCCAGCTGCCGGTCGTCGACCCAGTTGGGGACGGTGACGAGCTTCTCCTGCGGCCAGCCGGTGCGTTCCCGCGTGAGCCGGTTGTAGTGCGGGCTGACGCACACGACGCGGTCGACGGCGTCGATGTCGACCTGCGCGGGGTAACCGGCGTACAGCTCGAAGCGGTGGAGGCGTACCAGCAGGCGGGAGCCGCGGCGCTTGTGGCGGCTGTACCAGACGGCCGCCGGTCCGCACCACTCCACGACCACGACGTCGGCCCAGGCGGCGAGTTCGCGGCCGGCGGCCGCGTCGTGCCGGGCCAGTGCCTCCCAGGCGTCGACCCGCACCTCGACCCCGGGCAGGGCCTGGAGGTGGTCCAGCAGACGGGTGAAGAACTTCAGGTCGTGCCCGGCGACGACGACCCGCAGCGGTCGGCCGCGTCCGGCCAGCGCGACCGGCGCCGCCGGCAGCGCCCGTTCGACCAGGCCGCGCAGCCGTTCGGCGGCCCGGTCCAGTGAGAAGTGCGCGGCGGCCTCGCGGCAGCGCCGGGCGGCCGTGCGGTAGGCCTCGGGGGAACGGGCGGCGATGGCGACCGCCTCCGCCGCGTCGTCGAGGGTGCCGCGACCGGGGACGAACAGCGGGTAGTCGGCGCCGAGCAGCGCCTCGTGCGCGGGCGTGCGGTTGAGCACGACGGGCAGCCCGAGCGTCCCGAACTCCAGCACCTTCGTGGACAGTTCCAGGCTCGCGTCCAGTTCCGGATGACGCCAGCCCAGCCCCAGGTCGCATCCCGCGGCGATCCGCATGGCCGCCTGGCGGGGGGTGCCGCCGTGGTGCACCACGCCGGTTGCGCTCCGCAGCGCACGCTCCATGGCCGCGTGGAAGCCGGGGTGCCGCGGGTCGTCGTGGACCTTGTCGCCGACGGTGTGCAGCTCGGCCCGGATCCCGCGGGTGGCCAGCGCGGCCGGCAGTTCCGTCATCTCCAGGGTGTTCCAGCGCGGTGCGAACTTGCCCGTGTACACCAGGCGGACGGGGTCGCGCGCCGCGTCGTGCCCCGGCACCGCGAAGTCCGGGACGGGCACGCTCGGCGGGTACAGCACGCACTTGCCGCACGCGGCCGGCACCCAGGCCTCGATGAAGCAGCGCAACTCCTCGGTCTGGCACAGCAGGTAGCGGGAGGCCTCGGCGATCCGGGTCAGCTCGTCGACCGCCTCGTCCGACATCTGCGCCGCCGACTGCGGGATGTCGGTGAGGTACGCCCAGATCCGGCCGTCGAAGGCGCCGTCGGCGACGACCTGCGCCACCAGCCGGCGACCGCGCAGCACCAGCAGGTCGCACGGCTCCCGTTCGTCCTGCTCGCGCAGCACCCGCGAGGCCTGGACGGGGGACAAGGCGTGCCCGGTCGGTACGACGGACACCCCCGGCAGCTGCGCCAGCGGATCGACCAGCCGTCCGGTGCGCACCGGAGCCTTCAGCACCAGCCGGGTCCCGCAGCCGGCCCGCGCCAGCGCCTGCACCGTCGACTGGGCCCACACCGCGGAACCGTCGATGAGGTTGAGGTCCACGTCCCCGTAGACCATCGCCCTGACCGTGCGCGTGCCCGTCATCGGACCTCCTCCGGGCGGATCGTGAACAGCCGTGCCGCCCCGGGGGACGGCCAGAGCGTCCTGCGCAGCAGGGCCGGGCGGAAGCCGTTGACGTGCGGAACGAAGCCCGGGGCGTCCGCGCTGAAGCCCACCGCGTCGGCCCCGGAGCACTCCTGGGCGCACATCAGGTCCAGCAGGTGGACCGCCGGCCGTTCCTCGGCGAGGTCCGACCAGTCCGCGACCCAGGGTGCGCCCGGCCCGTCCGCCGTGGCCCGTACGGTGACCCCGCCCGCGGTGAGTTCCGCGTAGGCCGCCCCGGGAACGGGCACCAGCACCTCGGCGGGGCGGAGCCGCTGCGCCAGCACCTGCGCGACCAGGCGTGACACCTCGGAGCCGTCACGCGGGTCGGCCACCACGGCCACCCGCCGGGCGTCCAGCGGGTCCGCCGCCCCGGCGATCCGGGCGAGCTCCGACAGCCGGACCCGGGTGGCCCGGGAGGTGAAGATCTCCCGCAGGTCGCCGCGGTCCACCGACGCCGGGTCCAGCCGGGCCGGCTGCACCCCGGTGTCCCCGTCGAGCACGGCGTCCCAGGGGAACGGGGCCAGCCCCGGCGCGGCGGAGGCGGGGGCGTCCCGCCACAGCACGGCGGTACGGCCGAGCGCGTGGACGGTGGCGAGGAGTTCGGCCAGCCGCCGGTCCAGGTCGGGGGCGGTGCCCGTGCCGGTGTGCGCCCACGGCCCGGCAAGGCAGGCGCTGAGCTGTACGACGAGCACGTCCGGGTCGGTGCGTTCGGCGACCTGCCGTGCGTCGTGCGGCAGCACGCGGTTGACGACGGCGTCGTGGGCGAAGTCGGCGGCGGTCGTGGCGTCCAGGACGCCGGCGATCACCAGCCGGTCGCGGGGGCTGGCCGTGAACGCCCGGTGGGCCAGGTGCAGGTGTCCGTCGGCCGCCGGACCGCCCCCGTCCGGTGCCGGGGAGGCCGCGGCCGGCGCGCCCGGCCGGGCTGCCGCGGGGCGACCGCCCTTGCCGCGGCCGCGCCACATCCCGTACAGCTCGCGCGGCAGCCGCGTCGAGCCGCGCAAGGGGGAGCGCGCGGCCGAGACCAGCGCCTGGCCGACCCGCAGCGAGGTCGAGCCCTGCAGCATGGCGACCCGGGTCTCCAGCACCCCGATCCGCTCCCTGGCGCGTCGCAGCTCGGCCGCGAGCCGGTCGCGTTCGTGCGTCACGGCCGCCGTCCGCTCGCCGTCCGTGCCGTCCTGCAGTGCCTCCAGCGCGCGACGGTCCTCCTCGTGCCGCCGCTCCAGCTCCAGCACCCGCGCCCGCCCGGCACGCGAGACGAACTCCGCCAGCACGTACTCGCCGGCCACCCGCAGCGCGGTGGTCTCCCGGCCGGGCACGGGCCGCCCGGCCGGGTCCAGGAGCGGGAGCAGCGCCTCGGTGCAGGTGAACACCGCGCCGCCGTGCAGGTGCAGGTAGTCAAGGCCGGCCGCCCGCAGCACCTGGCAGCGGTGCGCCACCAGGGCGTCGAGCAGCCGGTGGTACGGCAGTTCGGCACCGGCGTGGCCGAACACGATCAGGCCCTTGCCGCCCGGGCGCATGCGCCGCAGCGCCGCGAGGCACGCGTCCTCGTCGCCGTGCCGGGCGGGGTCGGGGCCGAAACTGAGCAGGGCCAGCCGTCCCTCGCCGACCGGGTCCTGGTCACCGGCCGGGGAGGGGCACAGCCGGACGCCGCCCGGCAGGTGCAGGTACGGTTCGAGCGGGATGCCGCCGCCGGTCGCGTCGACGACCTCGGTCACCCCGTCCAGGTGCGGGTGGAGCAGATCGAGAAGGCGCATCAGGAGGTCCTCGTGAAGACGTGGAAACCGACCCTGTTCTCCCGGAAACCGTACGGCGTGAAGCCGCCGTACCGCAGTCCGAGCGGTTCGACGGCGGCGCGGTACTCGGCGGCAGGGCGGTGCAGGATGTAGTCGCCGCGCGCCACGCGCCCGGGCGCGTCCTCGTCGGTGACGACCAGCCGGCCGGTCAGCCGGACGAGGGAGGCGAGGTTGACCAGCGCGGCCCGCCAGGCGGTGTCGTCGAGCACGTGGAAGAGCACGTCCACGGCGAGCACCACGTCGTACAGCCACGGGCTGCGCCAGGCCGACAGCTCCGCCACCGCGTAGCGGGGGCCGCCGCCGAGCGCGCGGCCGTGGTCCACCGCCGAGGGACTGGCGTCGACCGCGTCGACGAGGTGGCCGCAGCGGGCCAGGGCCCGGGCGAAGTGGCCCTTGCCGCAGCCCGCGTCGAGTACGAGCAGCGGGTCGTTGGCCCGTTCGAAGTCGCCGGTGATGCGCAGTACCTCCGCGAAGCGCAGCGCGTAGAAGATCTCGTTGCCCGGCCGGTCGAGGCCGATGTGGCCGCCGGAGGCGAGGTCGTCGTGCTCGCGGTGGCGGCTGTCCCAGTACGCGAGGGGGTCGTCCAGGCGCGGCTCAGACATGGTGGTCCAGCCACTCGGTGATGACGCGGGCGATGCGGGGCCCCGAACGCCCGTCCCACAACGGGGGGCCTTCGGGGGCTCGGGCTTCGCCGTCCAGCGCCTTGAGCAGGGCCGGGACCAGCCCGTCGGGGGCCACGAGGCGGTTGGTGCCGTGGGTGACCGTCACGGGCCGCTCGGTGTTGGGCCGCAGCGTCAGGCAGGGCACGCCCAGGACGGTGGTCTCCTCCTGCACCCCGCCCGAGTCGGTGACCACCGCGGCGGCGCCCCGCAGCAGCCCCATGAACTCCAGGTAGCCGAGCGGCTCCAGGATCCGGATGCCGGGCGTGTCGCCGAGCCCCGCCGCCTCCAGCGCGGCCCGCCCGCGCGGGTGCAGCGGGACCGCCAGCTCCAGGTGCTCCGCCGCCCCGCGCAACGCCGCCACGGCGGCGGCCGCGGCGGCCGGGTCGTCGACGTTGGCGGGACGGTGCAGCGTCACGACGCCGTAGCGGCCGGGCAGCCCGTGGGCGGCGCGGGCGGCCTCCGGGTCGAAGCGCGGCAGGTGGGCCATCAGGGTGTCGATCATCGGGTTGCCGACGAAGTGCACCCGGGCGGTGTCCACGCCCTCGTCCCCCAGATGGCCCACCGCCTCCGGGCTGGTGACGAAGAGCAGGTCGGCGAGCTGGTCGGTCAGCCGCCGGTTGACCTCCTCCGGCATCGTCATGTCGAAGCTGCGCAGGCCCGCCTCGACGTGCGCCACGGGCAGCCCCAGCTTGGCGGCGACCAGGGCGGCGGCGAGCGTGGAGTTGACGTCCCCGTAGACCGTGACCAGGGCGGGCGCCCGGGCCGACAGCTCGTCCTCCAGGGCGGTCAGCAGGGCGGCGGTCTGCCGGGCGTGGCTGCCGGAGCCGACGCCGAGGTCCACGTCCGGCTCGGGCAGGCCGAGCTCCCGGAAGAAGACGTGCGACAGGCGTTCGTCGTAGTGCTGTCCGGTGTGCACCACCGACTGCGGCTGCCCGGCCTCGCGCAGCGCGGCGACGACCGGGGCGGCCTTGACGAAGTTGGGCCGGGCACCGACCACGTGGACTACCGAGCCGAGCACGGTGCCTCCCGTTCACTTGCCGTGCTTAGGGTGGGATTGTGCGTCGTCGTACTCTTCGTGCCTTGATTCTCGCCGCCTCCGTGGCGGTCCGTCATCTGCGGGACGACCCGGTGCGTGCGGCGTCCCTGGCCCTGCGGGTCGCCCCGGGGCCGGCCCGGCGACCCGCCCGGTGGGCGCTGGCCCGGCTGCCCGAGCGCGATCCGCACCGCGTGCGCGGCGGCGCCACCGCCTATGGGCCGCGGGGTGTGCCCGCCCCGGCCGGTGCGCCGGGGACGGCGGTGCCGGGGCGGGTGCTGCACCTGGTCACCAACTCCCTGCCGTACCGCAACGCCGGCTACACCGTCAGGACGCACGCCATCGCGCGCGCCCAGCGGGAGGCGGGCCTGGACCCGCAGGTCGTCACACGGCTGGGCTTCCCCGTGGCGCAGGGCGTCTGGGACGGACGGCCGGCGCAGGTCGTGGACGGGGTGCCGTACCACCGCCTGCTGCCGGTGCGGATGCCGGGGACGCCCGCGGCCGCCCTCGCCC
Source organism: Streptomyces sp. PA03-1a (assembly GCF_033792805.1). Classification (NCBI taxonomy): domain Bacteria; kingdom Bacillati; phylum Actinomycetota; class Actinomycetes; order Kitasatosporales; family Streptomycetaceae; genus Streptomyces; species Streptomyces sp. PA03-1a. Next base: position 30,102 of record NZ_JARAVO010000029.1, on the reverse strand, counting down.
GCAACGCCGAGCTCGCCGCCCGGCTCGTCGAACGGCTCCGCCCCGCGGTCCTGCACGCGGCCACCGATCACCCGAACGGCCGAGTGGCGCTCGCACTGCGCGAATCGTTCGGCCTGCCGGTCGTCTACGAGGTGCGCGGCTTCCTGGAGGAGACCTGGCTGACGCAGGGACCCGGGCGTGACCGTGACAGCGCGTCGTACCGGGAGCGGCGCGCCCTGGAGACGCACTGCATGAAGGCCGCCGACCTGGTGCTCACCCTCGGCGAGGCGATGAAGGCGGAGATCGTCTCCCGGGGGGTCCCCGAGGAACGGGTGCGGGTCGTGCCCAACGCCGTGGACGACGTCTTCCTCCAGCCGCTGCCCGACCCCGGTGACCTGCGCACCCGTCTCGGCATCGGCCCGGACGAGCTGGTCGTCGGCACGGTCTCCACGCTCACCCCCCACGAGGGCATCGGCACCCTGCTGCGCGCCGGGGCCGTGCTGCGCCGCCGGGGTGTGCCGCTGCGCCTGCTGATCGTGGGAGACGGCCCGCAGCGGCCCGCGCTGGAGCGGCAGGCGGCGGGGCTCGGCCTCGGCGGGAGCGCCCTGTTCACGGGCCGTGTGCCGTACGCCGAGGTGCGGGCCCACCATGCCGTGCTGGACGTCTTCGCGGTGCCCCGGACGGGAGAGCGGGTGTGCCATCTCGTGACCCCTCTCAAGCCGGTGGAGGCGATGGCGAGCGGTCTTCCCCTTGCAGCAAGTGATGTCACGGCGATGGGGGAGCTGGTCGAAGACCAGGTGAACGGACGGCTAATTCCGTCAGGAGACGTAAATGCCTGGGCAGATACGCTCGAAATATTGCTCTATAGTCCAAATCAACGGCGGATGATGGGCGACGCCGCCCGCGCACGAGTGGCCCGCGACCGTACGTGGGCCCACATCGCGGGGCGGACGCGCGACGCCTACCGCGGTCTGGGGGCCGTATAGCGCTCTGGATGGTGCGGCATGACGGTGGATCTCGCAGTCGTAGGCCTCGGGTACGTCGGGCTGCCCCTCGCCAGGGAAGCCGCGGCGGTGGGACTGAGCGTCGTGGGACACGACCTGGACCCCGCGGTCGTGGACGCCCTCAACTCCGGCCGCTCGCACGTGGACGACGTCCGCGACGACGACCTGCGGCGCATGCTGGCCTCCGGGTTCACCGCGACCACCGGCCAGGAGTGCCTGGGGGAGGCCCAGGCCATCGTCATCTGCGTCCCCACCCCGCTGTCCGAGGACGGCGGACCAGACCTGACCGCGGTCACCGGGGCCGCCGAGGCGGTCGCCGCGCGGCTGCGCCCCGGCGTCCTGGTCGTGCTGGAGTCGACGACCTACCCCGGCACGACCGACGAGGTCGTCCGGCCCCTCCTCGAGGCGGGCTCGGGGCTGCGCGCCGGGGCGGACTTCGCCCTCGCCTTCTCGCCCGAGCGGATCGACCCGGGCAACCGGACCCACGGCTTCCGCGACACCCCGAAGATCGTCGGCGGGCACACCCCCGGGTGCGCGGCGCGCGCCGTCGCGTTCTACGGCAAGCTCGTCGACACCGTCGTGCGGGCCAAGGGCACCCGCGAGGCCGAGATGGCCAAGCTGCTGGAGAACACCTACCGCCACGTCAACATCGCGCTCGTCAACGAGCTGGCCATACTCTGCCGCGAACTGGGCGTCGACATCTGGAACGTCATCGACTGCGCCGCCACCAAGCCCTTCGGCTTCCAGGCCTTCCGGCCCGGCGCGGGCGTGGGCGGCCACTGCATCCCGATCGACCCCAACTACCTTTCGTACAAGGTCCGTACGCTCGGCTACGAGTTCCGCTTCGTCGAACTCGCCCGGGAGATCAACCACCGGATGCCGGAGTACGTGGTGCGCCGGGCGCAGGACCTGCTCAACACGGCCGGGAAGGCGCTGCACGGCTCACGGGTGCTGCTGCTCGGCGTCACCTACAAGCCCGACATCGCCGACCGGCGCGAGAGCCCCGCCGTCCCCGTGGCGCGGCTGCTGCGCCGGCTCGGCACGGGGATCTCCTTCCACGACCCGTTCGTGGAGGCCTGGGAGGTCGACGGCGAGCCCGTCCCCCGGGCCGGCGACCTGGCCGCCGCTCTGCGCGATCACGACCTGACGGTCCTCCTGCAGGACCACAGCGCCTACGACCTGCAGGTGGTGGCGGACCGGGCCCGCCTGCTGTTCGACACGCGCGGACGGATCTTCCGGCCGGACGTCGAGGTGCTGTGATGCACGTACTGGTCGTCACCGTCGTGCACCACCCCGAGGACGCGCGCATCCTGCACCGTCAGATAGCCGCCCTCATAACCCACGGTCACACCGTCACCTACGCCGCGCCCTTCACCGCGCGGGCGACCCCGCCCCGCCCCGGGGTCGAGGGCGTCGACCTGCCCCGGGCCACCGGACGGGACCGGCGTGCGGCCGTCCGTGCGGCCCGGCGCCTGCTGGTGCGGCGCGGGCCCACCGTCGACGCCGTCCTGCTCCACGACCCCGAACTGCTGCTCGCCCTGCCGCGGGCGCTGCGGCACTGGCACCGCACCGGCGCCCGGCGGCCGGCCGTGGTGTGGGACGTGCACGAGGACACCGCGGCCGCCCTCACCATGAAGGGCTGGGTTCCGCGGCCACTGCGCCCGCCGCTGCGCCTCGTGGTCCGCGCGGCCGAACTCGCCGCCGAGCGGCATCTGCACCTGCTGCTCGCCGAGGACGCCTACCAGCGGCGCTTCCGCCGCGCGCACCCCGTGGTGCCCAACCTGGTCACCGTCCCCACGGACCCCCCGCCGGCGCCGGGCGACGACCGCGTGGTCTACCTCGGGCAGCTGTCCCGGGCCCGCGGCGCCGAGGAACTGGTCGCCATGGCACGGCTGCTGGCCCCGGACGTCCATGTCGAGCTCATCGGCGCCGCCGACGGGGACGTCCGCGGACTGCTCGCGGCGGCCGACCGCGACGGCGCGCTGCGCTGGCACGGTTTCCTGCCCAACGACGCGGCCCTGGGCCGGCTGCGCGGCGCCCTCGCCGGGGTGTCGCTGCTGCGCGACGAGGCGAACTACCGCCACTCGCGGCCCACCAAGGTCGTCGAGTACATGGCCTACGGCATCCCCGTCGTGAGCACCCCCAACCCCCTCGCCGCCGAGCTGGTCCGCGGGCACGACTGCGGCCTCCTCGTCCCCTTCGAGGACCCCGCGGCCGCCGCGGACGCGGTCCGACGGCTGCGCGACGACCCGGAACTGCGCCGCGCGATGGGCGCCCGCGGCCACGCCGCCGCCCGTGGCGGGCTGCACTGGCCCGACTGCGCGGCGCAGTTCGTCACGAGCCTGGAGGGCTGGGCGGTGGCGGCGGCCACCGCCGCCACGGCGCGCGCCTCGACGGCGCGTCCGTCGTAGCGGGAGCCACGGCCGGCCCGGGGGTCCGGTCGCGGACCGGTGCCGCGGTTTCGGCGGCAGGGTCGGGGGCCGCGGTTGCGACTCACCGCAGGGCTGTCGGAGGCCAACGTCGTCCGGACCTTGCTGCGGCGCGGGTGCGTGCGCCCGGTCGCGGGAGTGGGCGCGTGGTGGCGCCCTTCTGCCGTAGCCCTTCAGGGACCGGCCGACCGCGGCGCGGGTCGGCCTTGGCGACCGCGTCCCGCGGCGGCGGATCCGTCGTAGCGGGAGCCTCGGCCGGCGCGCGCCTCGGCCGCGTCCGTCGTAGCCGCGGGGGATCAGCTGACGTGGGGTCCGTCCCGGCGTACTCCGTCCAGTTCCAGGACGAAGTCGGCGCCGAGGGCCGAGGAGGGGGTCTGGGTGCCGTGCGGGAGCCGCGGCAGCCGGGTCACGATCCGCAGCACCGAATCGACGGTCAGCGCGTAGCCGTTGGGGGCCGACAGCGCCGCCTGGGCCTCACCGCCGTGCGCGTCGCGGGCGCGGGCCCACACCTGGGAACGGGTGCGCGCCCGCGCGCGCTCGCCGGGGCCCGTCAGGAGACGGTCGACCCCCGCGCGGGCCAGTCGCCGTACCGGGCCGACCCCGAGCACGCGTACCACCAGCGGGGCGCCCGGCAGCCAGGTGTACGTCGAGATGTTGGGGATGCCGGTCGAGTGGTAGGCCGTGCTGACGTCGCCCCAGGCGATGCCGGCGACCTGGCGCCGGCCGCTGCGGAAGGACGCCGTCAGCCGGGGGTGCCCGAGCGGGACGTCGCGGATCACCCCGTCGACGCGGGCACGGCCGCCGGCGCCCTTGTCGAGCGCCTCGAGCGCGGAGCGTGCCGTGCCGGGGCTCGCGCCCCCGCCGGCCACGAAGGCGATGTCCAGGTGGGTGGCGGTGGGCAGCGCGGCGGCGACGGTGGCGGCGAGGCAGTCGGTGGGGACGACGTCGAACCCCGCCCCGGGCAGCAGGACCACGCCCGCCGCGCGGGCCCGGGCGCTCATCGCGTGCAGCGCCTCGAGCACGTCGATCTCGCCGGTGATGTCGAGGTAGTGCGTGCCGGTGTCCAGGCACGCCTCGGCCATCGGCAGCGCCGTCGCGGAGAAGGGCCCCGCGCAGTGGGCCACGGCGTCCACGTCCGCGAGCGCCGCGCGCAACGCCGCCGCGTCGCCGAGGCCGACCACCCGGTGGTCCAGGCCCAGTTCGGCCGCGAGCGGGGCCAGCGCGGCGGCCGACCGGCCCGCGAGCACGGGGCGTTCCCCGCGGGCCACGGCCTCCCGTGCGACGAGGCGGCCGGTGTAGCCGGTGGCTCCGTACAGCAACCAGGTCATGCGTGAGTGCTCCCTCGTCGGTTCCGGCCCCCGCGGCGGGGCCCCCGGCACCGAACCTACCGGTCGGTCATCGCACTTCGCCCCCGGTGCGTCGCGGGCTTGCGGCGCGCCGAGGGGAACCGCGGCGGCGGTTGAACCACTCCCGGCCGCCGTCCGTTACCCCGGGTAAAGGGAGTGCGCCCGGTCCGTGCGCGCCCCGTCGCGCACCTGTCCTGTGAGGAGCCACCCCATGACCCCCAGCACCGCACGCGCGCCCGGAGGGACCGCCGCCGAGGTGCCCTCCGCGACCCGCGTCGACGCACGCACCTGGGACCTGACGGTCGCCTCGGCAGCGCTCGGCCGCCCGGCGGCGGTGCGGATCGTCCTGCCCACGGACTTCGCGCGTGCGCCCGGGCGCACCTGGCCGGTGCTGTACCTGCTGCACGGGCCGCACGAGGACCACACCGCCTGGAGCCGGCAGGCGGGCGTCGAGCGGCTCACCGAGGGCGGCGGCCTCATCCTCGCCATGCCGGACTGCGGCCCCGCGGGCCTGTCCAGCCACTGGCTCGACGGCTCCGACTACGAGACCTTCCAGCTGGGCGAAGTCGACGCGCTGCTGCGCCGCGACTACCGGGCCTCCGGCGTACGGGCCGTGGCGGGCGTCTCGACCGGCGGCCACGGCGCCATGGCCCACGCCGCCCGCCACCCGGGGGCGTTCCGCGCCGCCGCCTCCTTCAGCGGTGTCCTGGACACCACCTTCGCCGGGGTGCCCACCGCCCTCGACGCCCTCCTGCTCCGCGAGAGCCTCTGCCCCGGCTCCCTGTGGGGCGACCCCGTGGACCGGTGGGACACCTGGCGGTCCTTCAACCCGACGGCGCGCGCGGGAGGGCTGCGCGGCACCGCGCTGTACGTGTCCTGCGGAAGCGGTGCCGCCGCCCCGGCCGCGGGCGGTGGCACCGAGCTGCTGCCGGAGGTGCTGGAGAGCACCCTGTGGCCCGCCACGCACGTCTTCGCCACCGCGCTGGAACTCCGTGACATCCCGGTGACGACGCACTACTACGAGGGCGGCCGACACGAATGGGCATACTGGCGACAGGAGTTCGCGATGGCGTGGCCGCTGCTCGCCCACGCGCTCGGGCTGCCGGGACCTGCCGTCGCGTGACGATGAGACGATGAGCGGGTCAGAGGGTGAGTGGAAGGCCCCTAACGAGGGGGGCGCGCTCACTCGTTCCAGTGGCACTGCCCGCTCCGGACGTACCACCGGCGCACGAGCGGCGTTGCAAGGGGACATGGACAGCAGCACATCCTCGACCCGTGGATGCCTTCTCCAGGGCCACCCGGACCACCACCGGACCTTCGCCGAACTCACCGGCGCCTATTGGATGGACCCGCCCATCTACACGGAACTCCTCGCCGACTGGCGGGCCCACGGGCGCGCCGTCCCCGGCTATGCGGGGCCGGACGTACCGCGCGCGGCCTCCTTCAGCGGCGGCAGTCTGCCGCAACTGCTGCCTGGAACAGGGCCAGTTCCACCACGGTAGGGGTGTGGAGGGTGCCCGTTCCGTCGGGGGGTACCAGCCACCGCAGGGCCCCCGCGGCCCGGTACGGGGGCGGGACGGCGATCCAGGCGCCCCTGCCGGCGTAGCGGATTCCGGTGCCCACCCATCTGCTGACGGGGTCCGGCGGGAGGAAGAAGCCGACCCGGCGGGAGGCCGTGTCGGCGAGGGTGGGCCCGGGTTCCGTGCGGGGGAGGCGCAGCAGGGCGTCGAGGGCCAGCAGGCCGAGGTCCTCGGGCACGCTGAGCACGTCCCAGAAACGCCCGGCGGGCAGCAGGACGGTCCCGCTCTCGCCGTGCTCCCATTCCCGCTTGCACGCCCGCGGATCCGCCGCGGCGGCGGCCAGCCACTCCATTGCCTGTTTCGGTGCCGCATTTCTCATACGCTCAACCTTGGTAGATATTTCTAACCGGCGGAAGGGGTGGCGGGGGATGGCGTTTTGGAGCGCGAAACGCCTGTTTTCCGTACGCCTGTGCGGCGTTGTGGAGCGGGCCCGCCGTGCCCTGCACGGCGGGCCGCGGGACGGTGCCGCACTGGAACGGCTGGTGAGGACGGCGGAGCGGCTGGACTACGGCGGCGGGCCGCCCGCGGCGCCGGACCGGGAGGCCCGGCGCCGGGGCTGAGGGAATCCCGCGCGCCGGCGGAACACGGGTTCCGCCGGGAATTCCGGGACCGTTGCCGGGGAATGCGCTCGGCCGCACGGTCGAAAAGCGCAAAGGTGTTCGCGTGTGTACGGGGAATGCCCGGGCCGGAATCCGGTCAGCCCGTCGGCGGCGCCCCCTCGTACGCCGCCGTCAGCAGCGCGCGCAGCTCTTCCGCGTCCGCCGGGCGCGGGTTGGCGTACGAGGCCGCGCCCACCAGCTCCACGACGCGGCCGATGCCGTCGGCCGGCAGACCGACCTCGGCCAGCGAGCGCGGCGCGCCGAGCCGCCCGCCCAGCTCCCACAGTGCGCGCGCCGCGTCCCCGGTGCCCAGCGCCCGGCGCAGCGCGGCCGTCGCGGCCGGGGCGGCCGGGGCGTTGAAGGCGAGGACGTACGGCAGCAGCACCGTGTGCGTCGCGGAGTGCGGCAGGTCGAAGGCGCCGCCGAGCACATGGGCCAGCTTGTGGTGGAGGCCCATCGTGGTGGCCCCGAGGCACGCCCCGCACAGCCATGCCCCGTACAGGGCGTGTCCGCGCGCGTCGAGGCCGCCCGGGTCGGCGACGACACGGGGCAGCGCGTCCGCCAGGGCGCGCACCCCCTCCTCGGCCATCAGCGACACGATCGGGGTGGCGTCGGGGGCGTACAGCGCCTCGACGGCGTGGGCGAGGGCGTTGACGCCGCTGGTGCCGGACAGCGCCGGCGGCATCGACAGGGTGAGCTCCGGGTCGTAGACGACGCTGCGCGGCAGGACACGGCGGTCGCGGCCGGTGCGCTTGACGCCGTCCTCCGTCAGGCCCCAGACCGGGGTCATCTCGGAGCCCGAGTACGTCGTCGGAACGGCCAGCAGCGGCAGCCCGGTGCGCAGCGCCACCGCCTTGCCCAGGCCGACCGCGGAACCGCCGCCGACCGCGACCAGCCCGTCGGCGTCCAGTTCCTGCGCCACCGCGACGGCCTCGTCGGCCACCTTCACCGGCACGTGCATCACCGCGCCCGGGTGGACGCCCACGCAGACCGCCCCGAGCGACGCGGCGACGGAGCGCGCGGTGTCCTCACCGTGCCGGCCGGACAGCACCAGCACGCGGCGCAGGCCGAGCCGGCCGGTCTCCTCCGCCACGGCCGTGGTGGCGGCCCCGGCGCGGAAGACGACCCGCATCGGCAGCGCCTCGTGGACGAACTCCAGGCTCATGACCGCTGCAGCACGATGTCGAAGGTCGCCAGCCGGAAGGGGTTGGGAACCCCGTACCCGGCCGCCCGCTCCGGGTCGTCCACCTCGGCGAACTCCTGGACCAGGCTCTTCTTCACCGCGAAGACCGCGTCCGAGTCCAGGTACGGGCTGTCCTGGACGAACACGTGCGTGGTGACCGGCTGGTGGCCGGCGGCGGCCGCGATGAAGTGGATGTGCGCGGGCCGGTACGCATGGCGCTCCGTGGCGTCCAGCAGGTCGCCCACCGGGCCGTCGGTCGGGATCGGGTAGTGCGCGGGCACGACGGTGCGGAACCGGAAGCGGCCCTCCCCGTCGGCCTCGAACAGCCCGCGCCCGTTGCCCTGGGGCTGCTCGCCCGGCTGCTGGACGTCGTAGAAGCCGTGCTCGTCGGCCTGCCAGACGTCCACCGTGGCGCCCGGCAGCGGTGTGCCGTCCACGGAGACCACGCGCCCGGTGACCACGCAGGGCTCACCCGAGCCGATCATGTCGATCGCGTCGCCGAACTCCCGCGCGGGGGAGCCGACCATGTGGAACGGGCCCAGCACGGTGGAGTCGGTGGCCCCCTCCCCGGCCGACTTCCGCTGGTTGATCGTCTCGACCAGCATCGACACCCCGAGCACGTCGGACAGGAGGATGAACTCCTGCCGTGTGTCGGTGCACGCCTGGCCGGTGCGGGTGAGGAAGCCGATCGCCCCTTCCCACTCCTCCATCGTCGGCTCGACGTCCCGGACGAAGTCGTGGAGGTGCCGGGTCAGACTGCCCAGGATCTCCCGCAGCCGAGGGTCGGGCGTCCGCGCGAAGCTCTCCACGACGGCCGGCGTCGCGCTCTGTTCGGTGAAGTCCATGCTCTCTCCTCGTCAGTCCCGTCCCAGGATGCGCCGCAGCGCGGAGCCGAGCACGGCCCGCGCCTCGGCGTCGTCGGCGGCCCCGTCGGCGCGCCGGAAGGCCACGTACAGGTCCGGCCGGACGAGCAGCGCGCCCGTGTCGCCGATGCCGCGCACGCGCGCCCAGTCGCCGTACGGGTCCTCGTACTCCCGGCCGGGGCCGATCACCGCGGTCGCGATGTCCAGCCCCAGCTCGGCGCCCGCAGCGCGGGCCGCCGACACCCAGGCCTCGCCGCCGATGCCGGTCAGCAGCGCGAACCGGCCCCCGCCGCCGAGGTCGAGGGTGGACAGCGTGCGGGTGCCCGCCGTCAGCCATGCGTGCGGCAGCTTGGCGCCGGGGCGGCTGCTCGGCTGGTGGTACAGCTCGGGATCGCGGTCGAAGCCCGGGTCGGCGGTGCCGTCCGGGACGACCGCGGCCGAGGCGTAGCGCTGGTTGAGCTCCACGCCGTGCGCGTTGAACTCGTACCGCTTGAAGTCGATCGCCTCGCGCAGCCGTGCGCGCCGCTTCTCGCCGGCCGGGGTCGCGTCCTTGCGGGACTCCATGTTGGCGATCAGTTGCCCGGGGCTCTGCGGGGTGAGCAGGTCCAGCGCGTCGAAGACCGGGGCGGTCTCGCCGATCGACTTGTTGGCGCGGGTGACGATCTGCTTGCCGACGGGCGCCCGCTCGGCGGTGTAGGTGTCCAGCAGCGAGGGCGCGGCGGTGCCGTCCAGGACCAGCTTCAGCTTCCAGGCCAGGTTGTACGCGTCCTGGATGGAGGTGTTGGAGCCGAGGCCGTTGGACGGCGGGTGCCGGTGGGTGGCGTCGCCGGCGCAGAAGACCCGGCCGTGGGAGTACGTCTCGGCGTACATCTCGTTGACCGTCCACGCCGAGGAGGAGCGGATGGTCACCGGGACGTCGTCGTCGCCGATCAGCTGCCGGACCACCGACAGGGCGTACTCCTCGGTGAGGTCCGGGGGCGCGCCCTCGACGTCGTAGCCCCACACGATCAGCCACTCGTTCCACGGCCGCACGCAGCGCACCAGGCCCGCGCCGATGCCGCCCACGGTCGCGCCGGGGGTGAGCACCCAGTACAGGGTGCTGGGGCGGTGGGCGACGTACCGGGACAGGTCGGCCTCGAAGACGATGTTGACGCTACCCGCCACGCCCATCTTGCCGCCCATGGGCAGCCCCGCGTCCTCGGCGACCTTGCTGCGTCCGCCGTCGGCGCCGATGAGGTACTTGGCGCGGATGGCGTACTCGTCGCCGCGCAGCCGGTCCTCCACCACGGCCGTCACGCCGTCGGCGTCCTGCTCGAAGGACGTGTAGACGGTGCCGTAGCGCAGCCGGGTGCCGCGCGCCACGGCCGCCTCGACCAGCACCGGCTCCATCCAGTTCTGCGGCATGTCGCACATGCGGCTCGGGCTGGCCAGGTCGTGCGCGGCCTGCACCAGCGGGTCGTTGCCCCAGGAGCGCAGCCGCCCCAGCTCCTCGCCCGCGAGGCTGGTGCAGAAGACGGTGTTCCCCATCAGGTGCTGGGGAGTGGCCTTGGCGACGACCTCCTGCTCGACGCCGAGGTCGCGCAGCACCTCCATGGTGCGCTGGTTGGTGATGTGGGCCCGAGGGGTGTCGGCCAGCCTGTCGTAGCGTGTGACGACGATGTTCGGCACCCCGTACGTGCTCAGCGCGAGCGCGGCGCTCGCGCCGGCCGGCCCACTGCCCACGATCAGCACGTCGGTCTCGACGGTCTCCATCAACGCGGCTCCTTGACGGATAATTGAAATGGCAACGAACCGATCGTGGATCAGAGGGAGACCGCCGGCGTGTCTCAATCCGATACATCCCCCGAAGAGCTGCTGCTCGGCGCCTACCTGCGCGAGCGGCCGAACGGCCGGGCGGTCGTCGCGGCCGACGGCAGGACGCGGATCGTGAGCGCCGAGGCCGCGCGGCGGCTGTCCGACGAGTCGCTGGCGCTGCTGGAGCGCCGGGCCGGCGGCATGGTCCGCGACGGCCGGACCGAGGGGTACGAGCTGCCCCTGCCGGACGGCGGCTGGCGGGCCCGGCTCAGCCCCGTCCTGGACTCCGGCGAGGTCATCGGTGCCGTCGCCGTCCTGTCCGCGGCGGCGGAGGGCTCCGGCGGGCCGCCGGCGGTCCCCGAGCCGAGGCTGCCCGGGCTCGTGGGCGCGTCGCTGTCCTGGCGCGCGGCGGTGGCCCGCGCGGTGCGGCTCGGGGGCGAGCAGGGGCCGCTGCTGGTGACGGGAGAGCCCGGCACCGGCAAGACGACGCTGGCCCGGGCCGTCCGGGCCGGCGACGTGGAGCTGGACGCGGCGCTGGTGAGCGGTGCGGCGGCCCGTGACTGGGTGCGGCGGCTGGCCGTGCGCCCCGTGCCGGGCCGGGTGCTCGTGCGCCACGTCGAGGCGCTGGACGGCGGTGCCGCGGCCGCGCTGGTGGCGCTCCTCGAACAGCGCCCCGTCCTGCGGCTGACCGCCACCCACACCCCCGGGGACCGTACGGACCCGTGCCTGGACCGCCTGCTGGGCCGGCTGGCGGCGCGCTCGCTGTCCGTACCGCCGCTGCGCGAGCGCCCCGAGGACCTCCCGGTGCTGCTCGCCGCCCTCAGCCCGCGACCGGCTCCCGGCCACCCGCCGCTGACCTGGACCGTCGAGGCCCGGCGCACCCTGGAGCGGCACACCTGGCCGGGCAACGTCGCCGAGCTGGCGACGGTCGTCAGGACCCTCGCGGACGAGCGCCGGCTGAGCGGTCCGGTGCGCCCGGAGGAGTTGCCGGACGCCGTGCGCGGCGGGGCCGGCGGCCGCCGTCTGGGCAGCCTGGAGCGGGCCGAACGGGACGCGATCCTGGAGGCGCTGCGCACCCACGGCGGCAACAAGGCGCGGGCGGCGAAGGCGCTGGGCATCGCGCGGGCCACGGTCTACCGCAAGCTGCGGAGCTACGGCATCCAAGGAATATAGTTCGAGATTCAACATGTTAGGTTGGGCGACAGAGACACACCCCGCAGAAGGAGATCCCCGATGGCCACCCAGCTGGATGTCCGCCGCGCCGGCCAGCGGTTCCACACCCGCGCCGGCTGGCTCGACTCGCACCACTGCTTCTCCTTCAGCCACCACTACGACCCGAAGAACACCCACTTCGGTCTGCTGCTGGTCTCCAACGACGACGTCGTCGCCCCCGGCACCGGCTTCGACACGCACCCGCACCGGGACATGGAGATCGTCACCTGGGTGCTCGACGGCGGCCTGGTCCACCAGGACTCCGAGGGCCACAACGGCGTCATCTACCCGGGCCTCGCCCAGCGGATGAGCGCGGGCACCGGCATCCTGCACAGCGAGAAGAACGACAGCTGGAAGCTGACCGGCGCGCCCGAGCACAAGGACCCCGTGCACTTCGTGCAGATGTGGGTCTTCCCCGACGAGCAGGGCATCAAGCCTGGCTACGAGCAGCTCGACATCAACGACGAACTCGCCCGCGGCGGCTGGGTCACCGTCGCCTCCGGAATGGACCGCGACCGCGACGAGCGGGCCATCTCCATCGCCCAGAAACACGCCGCGCTGCAGGCCGCGCGCATGGCGCCGCAGCAGACCCTGGCCCTGCCCACCGCCCCCCTGGTGCACCTGTACGTCGCCAAGGGCGAGGTCGCCGTCGAAGGCGCGGGCCTGCTCGCCAAGGGCGACGCCGTGCGCGTCACCGGGGCCGAGGGCCAGCGGCTCACCGCCGGCGCCGAGGGTGCCGAGGTGCTGGTCTGGGAGATGGACGCCGCCGTCAGCTTCGGGTGATCACGTGGTAGACCTTGGGGCCATGACCCGCACCCTCGCGAGCGCGCCGATCATGGTCCTCAACGGTCCCAACCTCAACCTCCTCGGCCGGCGGCAGCCCGAGATCTACGGCTTCGAGAGCCTCGCCGACGTCGAGGCCCTGTGCGCCGCGACGGCGGCGCGGCTCGGCGGGACCGCCGACTGCCGGCAGAGCAACCACGAGGGACAGCTGATCGACTGGATCCACGAGGCCCGCGAGCACCACGCGGGCATCGTGATCAACCCCGGCGCCTACTCGCACACCTCGGTGGCGATCCTGGACGCCCTGGGCGCCTGCGACGGCCTCCCCGTGATCGAGGTCCACATCTCCAACATCCACCGGCGCGAGGCCTTCCGGCACCACAGCTACGTCTCGGCGCGGGCCGACGCCGTGATCGCGGGCTGCGGCGTCCAGGGCTACGCCTTCGCCGTCGAGCGGATCGCCGCGCTCCTGGACGCCGGCGCCCGCTGAACCGCCGCTGAACCGCCGCCGGGCCGCGGCCCGACCGCCCCCGGACCGCCGTGCTCAGGCCTCGCCCGGCTGCCAGTCCGGCCACTCGCCGGGGTGGTCGGCCCAGTGCACCTGGTCGGGGTCCGACACGTCGATGTCCGGGAAGGTCCCGCGCACCCTTAGCTCGAACTCCTCCCGCTCCAACTGCTCCCAGCCCACACCCCGGATGTGCACCCTGCGGTAACGGTGGTCGGCCCCGAGCGGGGCCACGTCGACCTTGTGGGTTGTCTCCATGCCTCCAGGGTGCACCCGGGCCGGTGCCCCCGCAGGTCCGGTGACCACCACCTCCGCGGGGCGCAGCAGGTGCCCGCCGACCCGGTAGCCGGACCGTACGACGGTGCCGCAGACGAGTCGGTCCGCGCCGTAGGCGCCCGATGAGCCGACCGCCTCGTGACGCGCCGGGTCGAAGGGATCCCCGGGCTCGCCGAACGACCGCAGGCCGAGTTCCGCCAGCCGCGCCTCCAGCACGTCCACCACGGCGCGGAAGCCGCCGGTCACCTCGCCCAGCTCCCGCGCCCGGTCGACGGCGTCCAGCACCGGCAGCAGTCCGTGCAGCACGTTCGCGACGGCGATCTCCCGCACCGCCAGCCGGTCCCGGTGCACGCGCTTGCGGTAGTTGTCGTACTCGGCCTTGAGCCGTTGCAGGTCCGCCGTGCGTTCGACGAGCCGCGCCCGCAGCCCGCCGCCCGGAGGCGGACCGGCCCGGTTCACGCCGTGCCTCCCTCCCGCTTGTCGTCGTCGACGATCTCGGCGTCCACCACGTCCTCGTCGCCCTCCGGCGGCGCCGCGTGTGGGGCCCCGCCCTCGCCCGCCGCGGACCGTTCCGCCTGGGCCTGGGCGTACATCGCCGTGCCGATCTTCTGCGCCGAGGCGGTCAGCCGCTCGGTCGCCCGGCGGATGCCGGCGGAGTCCTCGCCCTTCAGCTGCTCCTTCAGGTCCGCCACCGCCGACTCGACCTCCGACTTCAGGTCGCCCGGGACCTTGTCGGGGTTGTCACGCAGCAGTTTCTCGGTGGAGTAGACCAGGCTCTCCGCGTTGTTGCGCGTCTCGGCCTCCTCGCGGCGCTTGTGGTCCTCCTCCGCGTACTGCTCGGCCTCGCGCATCATGCGGTCGATGTCGCTCTTCGGCAGCCCGGAGCCGCCGGTCACGGTCATCTTCTGTTCCTTGCCGGTGCCGAGGTCCTTCGCCGTCACGTGCATGATGCCGTTGGCGTCGATGTCGAAGGAGACCTCGATCTGCGGGATGCCGCGCGGCGCCGGCGGCAGACCGGTCAGCTCGAACACCCCGAGCTTCTTGTTGTACGCCGCGATCTCGCGTTCGCCCTGGTAGACCTGGATCTGCACCGACGGCTGGTTGTCCTCGGCCGTCGTGAAGATCTCCGAGCGCCTCGTGGGGATGGTCGTGTTGCGCTCGATCAGCTTGGTCATGATGCCGCCCTTGGTCTCGATGCCGAGGGACAGCGGGGTGACGTCCAGCAGCAGGACGTCCTTGACCTCGCCCTTGAGCACCCCGGCCTGGAGGCTGGCGCCGATCGCCACGACCTCGTCCGGGTTGACGCCCTTGTGCGGCTCCTTGCCGGTCAGCGACTTCACCAGCTCCGTCACCGCCGGCATCCGGGTCGAACCGCCCACCAGGATCACGTGGTCGACGTCGGCGACGTTGATCCGTGCGTCCTTCACCGCCTGGTGGAAGGGACCCTTGCAGCGCTCCAGCAGGTCCGCGGTCAGCTGCTGGAACTGGGCGCGGGTGAGCTTCTCGTCCAGGTGCAGCGGGCCCTCGGCGGAGGCCGTGATGTAGGGCAGGTTGATCGTCGTCTCGGTGGACGAGGACAGCTCGATCTTCGCCCGCTCGGCCGCCTCGCGCAGCCGCTGCAGCGCCATCTTGTCCTTGGCCAGGTCCAGCCCGTACGCGTTCTTGAAGCGCTCCACGAGGTGGTCGACGACCCGCTGGTCCCAGTCGTCGCCGCCCAGCTCCGTGTCGCCGTTGGTGGCCTTGACCTCCACCACGCCCTCGCCGATGTCCAGCAGGGAGACGTCGAAGGTGCCGCCGCCCAGGTCGAAGACGAGGATCGTCTGGTCGTTCTCCTTGTCCAGGCCGTACGCCAGGGCCGCGGCCGTGGGCTCGTTGATGATCCGCAGCACGTTCAGGCCGGCGATCTCCCCGGCCTCCTTGGTCGCGGTGCGCTGGACGTCGTCGAAGTACGCGGGCACGGTGATCACCGCGTCCGTGACGTCCTCGCCCAGGTACGCCTCCGCGTCCCGCTTCAGCTTCTGCAGCACCCGGGCCGAGATCTCCTGGGCCGTGAAGCGCTTGCCGTCGATGGTGCCGGAATCGGGGAACCGCCAGCCGGGGTCGCCCATGTGCCGCTTGGCCGAGCGGGCGGTCCGCTCCACGTTGGTCACGGCCTGGCGCTTGGCGATCTCGCCGACGAGGACCTCGCCGCCCTTGCTGAAGGCCACCACCGAGGGTGTGGTCCGTGCCCCTTCCGTGTTGGTGATGACGGTGGGCTCGCCGCCCTCCAGGGCGCAGACCACCGAATTGGTGGTGCCGAGGTCAATACCGACCGGACGTGTCATGTCAGCTCGCCTCCTCCCCTCCAGGGTGCGACGCGCGCGGGCCGACCACCAGACGGCCGCCGCAACCCGCGCCGGGGAGCGCAGGGCAATGTCCCGGAATAATCGCGGGGCCCGGACAGTGGGCGCTGCTAGCGTCGGCGGGATGTCCTCACTGCATGCGGGAGTGATCCTCTTCCACGACCAACGCCTCGCCGTACACAGCGACTTGAGCCTGCCGCAGGCCCCCGTCCCGCCTCGCGGCGACCCCGCGGAAACCGCCCGCGCGGCGGCGCGCGACGGCCTCGGCATCGACGTCAGGACCGATGTCCGGCCCTGCCTGGAGGTCCGCGCGACCGGCGGCACCCATCTGTACTACCGGGCCGCCGTGCCGCTGCCGTCCGGCCCCGCGCCCACCCGGCTGCTCAACAGGTCCGAGGCCCTGCACCTGCCGCTCGCGCCCTGGACGGCGTGGGAGGCCATCCTGCGGTCCTGGGACGGCCCGCCCTGGTGGCGGGGCCGCCTCGTACTGGAGGAGCCGCTCGGCCGGCCGCCCAAACGGACCCGGGCCGGCGCGGTGATCATCCGCGACGGGCGCATGCTGCTGATCCGCTACCGCCACCGGCGCGGCGACTACTACGAGATCCCCGGCGGCGGGGTCGAGCCGGGGGAGACCCCCGAGACGGCCGTCCTGCGCGAACTCGCGGAGGAGACCGGACTGAGCGGCACCGTCGGGCAGGAGATCGCCCGGGTGAACCGGGTGCACCGCGGCTCGCACCCCGGGCACTACTTCCTCGTCGAGGCGCACGGCAAGATCGGCCCCCGCTCCTCCCTCGACCTGGGCGAGGCCGCCGCCCCCGTCTGGGTCCCCGTCGACGACCTGCGGCACCTGCCGCTGTGGCCCAAACGGCTGGGCTGGCGCATCGCGCACTGGCACCGCGAGGGCTGGCCGAAGCCCGCCGCGGAGTTCTGCGACTCACTGCTCGACCTGCGGGTGCCCTGCGACTGGTGACCCGCTGGGAACGGCCGGGCGCCCGGGCACCTCGCGGTGGCAGGATCACGGGTATGGCACGCATCACCCTCGTCCGGGGCGACATCACGCAGCAGTCCGTCGACGCCGTCGTCAACGCCGCCAACTCCTCGCTGCTCGGGGGCGGCGGCGTCGACGGCGCCATCCACCGCCGCGGCGGCCCGGAGATCCTCGAGGAGTGCCGTGCGCTGCGCGCCTCGCGGTACGGGCGCGGTCTGCCGACCGGACAGGCCGTCGCCACCACGGCCGGCCGGCTACCGGCCCGCTGGGTGATCCACACCGTCGGCCCCGTGCACAGCGCCGGCGAGGACCGCTCCGAGCTGCTGGCCTCCTGCCACCGCGAGGCGCTGCGGATCGCCGACGAGGTGGGCGCGAAGACGGTCGCCTTCCCCGCGATCTCCACCGGTGTCTACCGCTGGCCCGTCGAGGACGCCGCGCGCATCGCCGTCGCCACCGTCCAGGACACGGACACCGAGGTCGAGGAGGTCCGCTTCGTCCTCTTCGACGACGCGGCCTACGCCGCGTTCGCGGCGCGACTTCCCGGAGAAGGGCTCGGTGAACGGTGACCTCGGCATCCGGGAGCGGAGCGCGGAGCGGTGCCCGGCCCGTGGTGCGGGTTAACCGGGGCGGAACTCTTGGTCATCGATTCCTTTGGGAAAGCTCCGGGACCGCAAGCCCTGCCTAGCATGAGGTGATCACGCACCGTACGACCCCGGGGGCGGCCCGCAATACCGTCGTCCGGCCCCGGGCCGCGGCTCTCGCGTCCGGGCGTACTCGCCCGGATCCTGGGCGCGGACTGGTCACAGGCCCGCATGGGTCCGGCCCGACCGGGGCCGCGGGCACACGAGATCCTGGAGAACACGTGCAGTTCGAGCTGACCGGACGGACCGGCTTCGGCAGCGGCGGCGACCTCGGCACCACCGCCCGGGCGACCCCCGACGGCACCCGGGGGGACCTGCCGGAGCCCGACCGTGAGCCGGGCCACGCCGAGGGGGCCCTCGCAGCGTCCGCCCCGGACGGCGAGCGGACCGCGCTGCCCCGGCTGAGCCGCGCCCAGCGGGAGACGGTGGACGCCGTTCTCGACGAACTGGTGGAGAGGCTCGCCCTGGTGGCCCACCGGTGATCCCGGCCCGCCGCGGTCACCCCGACCGCGCCGGGCCACGCTCAGGGCCGCAGGGCCAGCACCGTCTCGACGGTGTCCGCCTCGGCGGCCGTCTTGTCCTCGCGGTAGCGCAGGACGCGGGCGAAGCGCAGCGTGACGCCCGCGGGGTAGCGGGTGGAGCGCTGCAGGCCGTCGAAGGCGATCTCCACGACGAGTTCCGGGCGGACCCGGACCACCCACCCGTCGTCGCTCACGGCCAGTTCCCGCAGGCGCCCGGTCTGCCAGGCGAGCATGGCGTCGGTCAGGCCCTTGAAGGTCTTGCCCAGCATCGCGAAGGTGCCGTCGGGGCGGCGGGCGCCCAGGTGGAGGTTGGACAGCTTGCCGGTGCGGCGGCCGTGGCCCCACTCGGCCGCGAGGACCACCAGGTCGAGGGTGTGCACCGGCTTGACCTTGAGCCAGGCCGCCCCGCGCCGCCCGGCGCTGTACGGGGCGTCGAGCGCCTTGGCGACGATCCCCTCGTGGCCCCGTTCCAGCACCTGCTCCGCGAAGTCGCGGGCCGCCTGCCGGGTGGCCGGGTCGGCCGGGTCGGCGGCCACCAGCCGGCGCACCCTGCGCGGTGCGGGGGCGACCCGGGCCAGTTCCTCGTGGCGCTCGGCGGTGGACAGCTCCAGCAGGTCGCGGCCGTCGACCGACAGCAGGTCGAAGAAGACCGGGGCCACCGGCAGCGACTCCTGGGCGGCCGCGACGTCCAGCCGCGAGCCCACCCGAGAGGAGGTCTCCTGGAAGGCGCGGGGGCGGCCGTCCTCGCCGAAGGAGATCACCTCGCCGTCGAGCACGGCCTCCTCCACGGCCAACTCCCGCGCGGCGGCGACGACTTCCGGCAGCCGGCCGGTGATCTCGTCCAGCGTGCGGGTGTACACGCGCACGTCCTCGCCCATGCGGTGCACCTGGACGCGGATGCCGTCCAGCTTCTCCTCCAGCGCGCACGGGCCCAGCCGGTCCAGGGCCTCGTCCACGTCCTTCGCGGTCTGCGCGAGCATCGGCTGCACCGGCCGCCCCACCTCCAGCCGGAACGCCGCGAGCGCCTCCGGCCCCCCGGCCAGCAGCGCCCGCGCGACGGCGCCCAGGGAACCGCCCAGCATCACCGCGCGCCTCACGTCCTGCGGGGGCGCCTCCGCCGCCACGGCGAGTGCCTCGACCGCGAGCGCGTCGAGCGCCCCCTGCCGCAGCTCCCCGCCGATCAGCCCCAGCAGGAACGCCTGCTCCTCCTCCATGGCCGCACCCATGAGCTCCGCCACCAGTCGTTTGCGTTCGGCCGCCGCCCCCATGCCGGTGACCGCGGCGATCCGATCGAGCGTCCCGTGGACCTCGTGCACCGTCAGCCGGGGCACCGGTGCGGGCTCCTGCCGCTCCCGCAGGGTGCTCCAGCCCACCCCGGTGCGCCGCTGGGGCAGTCGCCCCGCCAGGTACGTGATCACCACGGGCGCCTCGTCGGGCTCCGCGGTACGCAGCAGCCGGGCCAGCGCCGCCACCTTCTCCGACCGGGCGGACGTGGCCGCCACCTCCCGGGACGTCCGGGCGAGCTCCGCGAGCAGCATGGCTCCATCCTGGACCGCCCGCGCCGGGCGCGCAGCCGTCGGGCGGGTCAGACGGGGGGCCGTCCGCCCGTCATGCGGCGGTGCTCGACGAGCCGGGTGACGTCGGTGCCGGTGACGATGCCGATGGGGCGGCCGCCGTCGACGACGACGACCCGGACGCCGCCGGCGCCGGGCTGGAGGCGGTCGAGCGCGTCGTTGACGAGTTCCTCCGGCGTGCCGGTGGTGGTCCTGGACAGCGGGACGGCGACGTCGCGGACCCGCACGTCGGCGCGGCGGTCCGCGGGGACCGACGTGAGCCGGCGCAGCTGCACCACCCCGCTGAGGCGGCCGTCGAAGTCGACCAGGGGCAGGGTGGAATGGCGGGCGGCCACCGCGACCTCGTCGATGAAGCGGTCCACCGGCAGCCAGTCGGGGCCGGTCACGACGGGGGCCGACATGGCGTCCGCGAGCCGTACGCCGCGCAACGCGGCGCTGATGACCGCGCGCTGGCGCTCGGCGCCTGCGGTGAGGGCCATGAAGAGCCCGACCAGGGCGAGCCACAGGCCGCCGGCCATGCCGCGGGCGAAGGCGAGCCACCCGGCCACCACGAAGAGGAAGCCGAGTACCTGCCCACCGCGCCCGGCCACCCGGTCGGCGCGGTCACGGTCCCCCGTCCGCCACCACAGCAGCGCCTGCAGCACCCGGCCGCCGTCCAGGGGCGCGGCGGGCAGCAGGTTGAAGACGCCGAGCAGCAGGTTTGCCCAGCCCAGCCAGATCAGCAGCGCCCCCGGCACCGAGCGGTGGGCCGCCGCGTCGACGCCGATGCCCGCGCCGAGCGCGGCGCCGCCGATGACCAGGCTCGCCAGCGGGCCGCTGACCGCCACCAGGAAGGCCGCGCCCGCGGAGCCGGGCCGCCCCATGCGCGTCATGCCGCCCATGGCCCACAAAGTGACGTCCTCGACCGACAGGTGCTCGCGCCGGGCCGTCGCCGCGTGGGCGACCTCGTGCGCGAGCAGGCTCGCCATCAGCAGGACCGCGCCCACGGCCGCCGCGACGGTGTAGGCGGTCGCCGACAGGCCCGGGACCCAGGCGGGCAGCGTTTCGCGGCCGAGCCCGTAGGCGAGCAGCACGACGAGGACGGGGACGCTCCAGTGCATCCGGAGCGGAACCCCGAAGACGCGTCCCACAACGACCGAACCGTTCATGACTCCTCTCTCCAGTGTCACTCCGCCCGGGCCGCGCCGACGCGGTGCTCCTGGGGGCTCACCCCCCGCACCCGCTTGAAGGCGGCGCTCAGCGCGAAGGGGCTGCCGTAGCCGACCCGGCGGGCGACCGCCCCGAGCGTGGCGTCCGGTTCGAGCAGCAGATCGGCGGCGAGCGCCAGCCGCCAGCCGGTCAGGTACGCCATGGGCGGCTCGCCCACCAGTTCGCCGAAGCGCCGGGCCAGTGCGGCCCGCGACACGCCCGCCTCGGCGGCCAGCCCCGCCACCGTCCACGGGTGGGCCGGGTTGTTCTGCAGCAGCCGCAGCGCCCGGCCCACCACGGGGTCGGCGAAGGCCCGGTACCACGCGGGGGCCGCCTCGCCGCGCCGGGCGAACCACGCCCGCAGCACGGAGATCAGCAGCAGGTCGAGCAACCGGTCCAGCACCGCCTCCTGCCCCGGATCGTCCTTGACGATCTCCTCGGCCAGCAGCGGCGGCAGCGGGCTCTCCCACTCGCGCGCCGGCAGCACCAGGAGCGGGGGCAGCGCGTCCAGCAACCGGCGGCCGACCGCGCCGTCCACCTCGTAGGTGCCGACCAGCATGACGTCGGAGCCGTCGGCCCGGTTGCCCCAGGTCCGCACCCCCAGCGCCATCGCGTCGGCCAGGTCGTGGCCGTCCGCTGTGCGGCACACCGCACCGGGGAGCATCCAGGCGTGCGGCGGGGTCGAGGGGAGGTCGGCGACCGCGTACGGCACGGGGCCGCGCGCCACGGCCACGTCCCCGGGCCGCAGCCGCACCGGCGCGCCCTCCTCGGGCACGACCCAGGCGCCGCCGCGCGCAACCGTCATCACGCACAGCGGCGCCCGGTCCTCGATCCGCACCGACCACGGCGGTTCCATGACCATGCGCAGCAGGAAGGCACCCCGCGCACGGGGTCCGTCGAGCAGGCCCGAGAGTGCGTCCATGTCCCCCAGCGTAGACATCCGCGTATGGGAACGGGCCGTTCACCCATGGTCCGTCTCAGGCGGCGCGGCTTGACTGAGGCCATGACACCGACATCCGCACGGCACCGGACCGGGACCGCACTCGTCCTCGGCGGTACCGGCAAGACCGGCCGCCGCCTCGCGACGGCCCTCGCGGCGCACGGCTTCGCGGTGCGCACCGCCTCCCGCGGCGGCGTGCCGCGCTTCGACCGGGCGGACCGCGAGACCTGGGAGCCCGCGCTCGACGGCGCGGACGCGGCCTACCTCGCCTACCACCCCGACATGGCGACCCCGCGGCCGCGGCCACCCTGGGCGACTTCGCCGCCCTCGCCGCCGCGCGCGGGGTGCGCAAGGCCGTCCTGCTCTCCGCCCGCGGCGAGGACCTGGCGCTGCCGGCCGAGCGCGCGGTACGGGACGGCGGCGCCGACTGCAAGGTGCTCCGGGCCAGTCGGTTCTGCCGGAACTTCACCGAGGGCGTGCTCCGCGACGGCGTCCTCGACGGCGGGATCGTCTTCCCGGCCGGCACGGTCGGCGAACCCTTCGTCGACACCCGGGACATCGCGGACGTCGCCGTGGCCGCCCTGACCGGGGACGGCCACGCGGGCCGCACGTACGAGCTGACCGGACCGCGCCTGCTGACGTTCGGCGAGGCGGCGGCCGAAATCGGCGCGGCGACGGGCCGGGACGTCCGCTACACCGCGGTCCCGCCCCGGGAGCACGGGGCGCTGCTCGAGCGGTCCGGCCTGCCGGGCGAGGTCGCCGGCTTCCTCACCGGGCTCTTCGGCGACCTGCTCGACGGCCGCAACGCCCATGTCACCGACGACGTACGGCGGGTGCCGGGGCGGGCGCGGGCCGCGCGACTTCGGCGGCTTCGCGCGCGAGGCGGCCGCGGCGGGGGAATGGCGGGAAGCCGACTCTCGTCACGCCGGGTGACTGTCCGGATCTCATGCGTCACTTCCGCGCCAGGGGTGACGGCGGTCGGCCATTCCTGTGGGGAACCTGTGGGGATCCTGTACGTGAACGGTGACGCATGGTGTCGTGTACGCGACACCGGAACGGGGTGCACGACCCGGTGTCGCGACCCCTCAACGACCTGAAGGGAATCCCCCCCATGACGTTACGTGCGTTGGCCATGAGCGGCGTGGCGGCCGCCTCGCTGCTCGGCCCGCAGGCCTGGGAGCCGGGCGGCGCCACCCTGCCGCCGCCGGACCGGATCGTCATCGACGTCGCCACCGTCAACGGTTCCGGCTGTCCGGCCGGCACCGCCGCCGTGGCCGTCTCGCCGGACAACGAGGCCTTCACCGTCACGTACAGTGCCTACGTCGCCCAGGTGGGCGTCGGCTCCAAGCCGACCGACTTCCGCAAGAACTGCCAGCTCAACCTGAACGTGCACGTGCCGCAGGGCTTCACCTACGCGATCGCCGCGGCCGACTACCGCGGCTTCGCGCACCTGGAGCGCGGCGCCTCCGGCGTGGAGAAGGCCAGCTACTACTTCCAGGGCTCGCCCGAGACCAACGCCATCAGCCACACCTTCCGCGGCGCGCTGGACGACAACTGGCAGACCACGGACAGCGTCGACGTCGCCGCGCTGGTCTGGGCGCCCTGCGGCGAACTGCGCAACTTCAACATCAACACCGAACTGCGGGTCAGTGCCGGCAGTTCGGACCCGTCGCGGACCACGAGCTTCATGACGATGGACTCCACGGACGGAAGCATCAGGACCACGTACCACCTGGCGTGGAAGGAGTGCCCCGGCGCGTAGCCCGCGGCGCCCCGCGGGTCGGGCGCCGGGCGGGAAAGGGGCCCGGCCCGCGTCACCCGGCAGCCCCGCTCACGGGGCGGTGATCGCGTCGGCGACCCGTTCGGGCTCGTCGACCTGCACGTAGTGCCCGGCGCGCATCAGCAGGCGCAGTTCGCTGTGGGGGAAGATCACGGAGAACTGCCGGGCGACGCGGGTGTTGAGCCACCGGTCCCGGGTGCCGAAGACCACCCGGACCGGTGGCTGGAACTCCCGCATCTCCGGGATGCGCCGCCGGCGGCTCAGCACCGCGTGCAGCAGCTCGTCGTTGAGCCCCCAGAACGCCGGGCGTGCGGCGGGGTACTGCGCGTAGAGCCGCTCGACGTACGTCCCGCGCAGCTCCGGGTCGCGGATGAAGGCACCCACCTGCCAGGCGTAGAGCCTGCGGTCCAGGCCGGGCCGGCGCCTGGCGACGGCGCGGGCCGCCGAGCGCAGCAACGGGGTGGAGTACAGGGCGATCGCCGGAGGGCGGCGCAGCGCGGGGGTCCAGTGGTAGTAGGTGTTGAGCAGCACCAGCCGGGCCACGCGGTCGGGGTGCTCCAGCGCCCAGTCGATCGCCGGCGGTCCCGAGGCGTCGTGCGCCACCAGCACCAGGCGCCGGGCGGTGCGGCCCGCCGCGAGGGCGTCGGCCACCGCGGCGAGGTCGTCCACCTGCTGGGCGACGGTGTAGGCGTGGCCGGACGGCTTGTCGGAGCGTCCCCACCCGAGGAAGTCGAACCGCACCACCGGCAGCCTGCCCTCCAGGTGGGGCAGGAGGCGGTCGTACAGCCGGCTGCTGTCGGGGAAGCCGTGCATCAGGACCGCGGGCGCGCCGGGGCCCGGCGTGATCTCGGCGTGCAACCGGTAGGGGCCGTGCGACACGGGCAGCGCCTCGGCGGCCGGGGCCATGGCGACCTCCCTCGGCCTGTGGGCCCCCATGTGGTTCAGCCTAACGCGGTACGTCACAGGGGTTGTGGGAGCGCTCCCATGGCCGTCATCATGCCCGCATGACCCCACGCGCCGTGATCCGCCCGTACCGCCCGGAGGACCGGGCCGCCGTCTACGACATCTGCGTGCGCACCGGCCACGAGGGCGGCGACGCGCGGCACCTCTACACCGACCACGACCTGCTGCCGGACAACTTCGCCGGGCCCTACGCCCACCTCGAGCCCGAACTCGCCTTCGTCGTCGACGACGGCGCGCGCGCCGTCGGCTACATCGTCGGCACCGCGGACACCGCCGCTTTCGTGCGGCGCTTCCGCGCCGAGTGGCTGCCCCGGCTCGAACACCGCCACCCCAAGCCGTCCGGGCCGCCCTTCACCCCGGACGAGGAGATGGCGGACCTGCTCCACCGCCCGGAGCGCATGATCGTGCCGGAACTCGCCGGGTACCCCGCGCACCTGCACATCGACCTGCTGCCCGAGTACCAGCGGCGCGGTTACGGGCGGGAACTGATGGGGCGTCTCCTGGCCGCGCTGGCCGCCCGGGGCGTCGGCGCCGTCCACCTCGGCATGGTGACCGCCAACACCGCGGCCCGCGCCTTCTACGACCGGATGGGCTTCCGTGAGCTCCCGGTCCCGGACCCCGGCCCCCTGACGTACCTGGGACGCGGGACGTCTGCGCCGGCGACGGCCGGGGGCTGAGAGGATCGCGGTGTGCCGCCGGTGGGAGAGGAGCGTCGCATGGAGGTGCCCGGCCCCGAGGCCGACTGGGAGCCCGCGCCGCAGTACCAGGGCGGCAAGCGCAACCCCGCCCTCCAGATCGGGCTGTGGGACTGGGTCGCCTGTGACTTCCGATGTCTCGCGAGGCTGGATCCGCCCCTGGAGGCGTTCGCCGCGCGGCTGAGGCTGTCCGTCGAACGCAGTTGGCAGGACCTCGGCGACGTGGGGGTCGCCGTCTTCCGCATCGGCAGGACGGAGTACGCGCTGCACGAGTTCGACGGGGGCTCGTACGGCACATACGCCTGGGTCCACCATTCCGTGGACGACCACGAGGAGGCACTGGACGTCCTGTTGCGTGCCCTCGGCGTGGGGCGTGCCGTGATCCGTCCGGGCACGCTCTCCACGGACCCGGAGGGGCCCTGACGGCCCCGGCTGAGGCCGACGCGCTCTGGAAAGCGTTTGCGGCGCGGCGGTAGAGTCGCCCGCCGGCCGGGCGCCGCCGGGAGGCCCGGCGTCCGGCGCAGAAGCCGTTCCCCGACCCCGGAAAGGCCGTATGCGAACCGTGACCCGGAAAGCGCCGGCGCACCCCTTCCAACTGCCCCCCGAGGACCGGGAGCTGAGCCCGTACACGGGGTGGACCCGCGCCCACTGGGAGGCGGTCGCCGACGGGCTGCTCGCCGCCGTCGCCCCGCACGCCACCCCCGGCGGGGCGCTCTACCACCTCCCCGGTGACCGCAACAGCGCCTCTGGCGCCCGCTCGGACGGCCTGGAGGGGTACGCGCGGACGTTCCTGCTCGCCGCGATCCGCGTGGCGGGCGCGAACGGTGACGATCCATCAGGACTGTTGCAGCGGTACGCCGACGGCCTGGCCGCCGGCACCGCGCGGCCCGGCGGGGACGGGCCGGAGGACTGGCCCGTCGTGGCCGACCGCACACAGCCGCTGGTCGAGGCCGCGTCCATCGCCATCGGGCTCCGGCTGACCCGCCGCTGGCTGTGGGACCGGCTCGACGGGCCCGTGCGCGAACGCGCCACCGCCTGGCTCGCCCGGGCGGCCGCCGCGCAGGCGTGGCCCAACAACTGGGAGATGTTCCCGGCCACCGTCGGCGGTTTCCTCGGCGACCGGGACGCCGTGGCGCGCGGACTGCGGCGGATCGAGCGCTGGTACGTCGGCGACGGCTGGTACACCGACGGCGACCTGCCCGCCTTTGACCACTACAACGGGTGGGCGCTGCACCTCTACCCCGTGCTGGAGGCCTGGTTCTCAGGCGACGCCGACCTGCTGGACCGCTACGGCGAGCGGCTGCGGATCCATCTCGCCGATCAGTCCCGCCTGTTCGGCGCCGACGGCTCGCCCCTCCACCAGGGCCGCTCGCTGACCTACCGCGTCGCCGCGGCCGCGCCGCTGTGGCTCGGCGCCCTCACCGGACACACCCCGCTCGCCCCCGGCACCACACGGCGGCTGGCCTCCGGCGCCCTACGCCACTTCCTGGACCGCGGCGCGGCGGGCCCCGACGGACTGCTGTCCCTGGGCTGGCACGGTCCCTACGCGGGTGTCCTGCAGGACTACTCCGGGCCCGGCTCCCCGTACTGGGCGAGCAAGGGCTTCCTCGGCCTGCTGCTGCCGCCCGGACACGCGGTGTGGACGGCGCCCGAGGAGCCCGCCCCCGTCGAACGCGGCGACGCCCTGACCACGCTGCCCGCGCCCAACTGGCTGATCCAGTCGACGACCGCCGACGGCCTCGTACGTCTGCACAACCACGGCAGCGAGGACACCCGTTACGCCGCCCACTACACGCGGTTCGCCTACTCCACGGCCACCGCTCCGCTGACCGGGGACACGCCCCCCGACAACCACTTCGGCCTCCTGGACGGCGACGGCGGTGTCACCGCGCGCACCGGGCTCACCCCGCTCGGCGCGGGCGAGGGATGGGCCGCCTCACGCTCCCGCGCCGGTGACCGGGTCCGCGTCGTGAGCCTCGTGATGGCCAGGGGTGCCGCCGAGATCCGCGCCCACCTGGTCAGCGGGGCGCCGCCCGGCTCGAAGGTACGACAGACCGGCTGGCCCGCGGGCGAGGGCCTGACCTCGGAACTGCTGCCCCAGCACGGCCTGCGGGCCGCCCCCGGCCTGCCGCCCGCCCCGACCGCGTGCACCGGACGCGCGGTCACCCCCGTCCTCACCGGCGAGACCACCGAAGGCGGCGGCAGCCGCGGCGACCTCTTCCTCTGCGCGGCCCGGCTCACCAGCGCCGCCGACGCGGAGCCGCTGTCCGCCCTCGTCCGGTCGGAGGTCGCCGTGTCGCCGTCAGGGGTCCACGAGGTGACCGTCACCTGGGCCGACGGAGCCACGCACCGGGCGCGGCTGACCACGGCGGACGCGGTCGTGGAATCCTCGCCCCCGGACGCTCGTTGAGGCTGCCATGAGCGACAAAGACCTCCTCCGCCTGCTCGCCGACACCAAGGGGGGCGTGCTCGTCACCATCAAGCGTGACG
This sequence comes from Streptomyces sp. PA03-1a, assembly GCF_033792805.1. Classification (NCBI taxonomy): domain Bacteria; kingdom Bacillati; phylum Actinomycetota; class Actinomycetes; order Kitasatosporales; family Streptomycetaceae; genus Streptomyces; species Streptomyces sp. PA03-1a. The sequence continues at coordinate 2,427 of NZ_JARAVO010000029.1, read as the reverse complement.
GCCGCCCCCAGATGTCCAACGTCATCCACCACTACGACCCGGACACGGGGGTGCTGCGGGTCTCCCTCACCGACGACCGCGCCAAGACCCGCAACCTGCGCCGTGACCCCCGCGCGAGCTACCACGTCACCACGGACGACCGCTGGGCCTGGACGGTCGCGGAGGGCACCGCAGAACTCACCCCCGTCGCGGCGGACCGGGACGACGCGACGGTCGAGGAGCTCGTCGACCTCTACCGAGCCCTGCAGGGCGAGCACCCGGACTGGGACGACTACCGCCGCGCCATGGTCGCCGACAAGCGCCTCGTGCTGAAGCTCCACGTCGAGCGCGCGTACGGCCAGCCGCGCGGCGCGTAGCCGCCCCTCCGGTGCGCCCCCGCCGCCCGCTCCCCGTGGGGGCGGGCGGCATGCGGCCCGCGACGGTGGCAGCATCGACACTGCGCGAGACTGCGCGACATTGCGGGGACGGTCTCCCGCACCGGGGAACCGCCTGGTCACAGTCGTCCCGCCGGTCGTGGGCGGGAGCCGGTGGGCCGCCGGCGGCCGATCCCACAAAGGGGCGCGGAACCGGAATGACCGGTGTAGGAGTTGTCGCTGTACATACTGGTTCTGCCGGGGCCCGGACGGCTCACGGCACGTTCGTGACCGCCGACCAACGGGAGGTGCCGTGTCCGGCTCCAGTCCGAAGCGTTCCCTGCTCTCCAGCCTCATCCCCGCCTTCGGAGACAACCCCTACGGGGAGAGGATGGAGCGCATCCGGCGGTCGCCGAACTTCGCCGACGGGGTGTTCACCAACCCCCTGGGCGCACGTACGGCGCCCTCCGGATCGATGCTGCGGTTCGCCCGGACGTACTTCCGCAAGGAGGAGCGGGTCCGCAGGGCCCCCGCCGGGGACATCCCGCTGCACGCCACGACCCTCGCCGACCTGGCCGCACCGCCCGCCTCGGGCCTGCGCCTCACCTGGATGGGCCACTCCACCGTGCTCGCCGAGATCGACGGGCGCCGCGTCCTGTTCGACCCCGTCTGGGGCGAGCGGTGCTCCCCCTTCTCCTTCGTCGGCCCCAAGCGCCTCCACCGGCCGCCGGTACCGCTGGAGGAGCTGGGCGAGGCCGACGCGATCGTCATCTCGCACGACCACTACGACCACCTCGACATGCCCACGATCAAGGCGCTCGCCGGGACCGGCACCCGCTTCGTCGTGCCGCTGGGCGTCGGCGCCCACCTGGAACGCTGGGGCGTCCCCGCGGACCGCATGACCGAGCTGGACTGGCACGAGTCGACGCAGGTCGCCGGGCTCACCCTCACGGCGACCCCGGCGCGGCACTTCTGCGGCCGGGCGATCCGCAACACCCAGCACACCCTGTGGGCGTCCTGGGTCGTCGCCGGGCCCGAGCACCGCGTCTTCCACAGCGGCGACACGGGATACTTCCCCGGTTTCACGGAGATCGGCGAGGCCTACGGGCCGTTCGACGCCACCATGGTGCAGATCGGCGCGTACAGCGACTTCTGGCCTGACATCCACATGACCCCCGAGGAGGGCGTCCGCGCCCACCAGGACCTGCGCGGCCGGCTCATGCTCCCCATCCACTGGGGCACGTTCAACCTGGCCCCGCACCCGTGGGAGGAGCCCGCCGAGGGCACTGTTGCCGCGGCGCGCGCCGTGGGGGCCCGGGTCGCCGTGCCGCGCCCCGGGGAGCCCTTCGAGCCCGCGGCCGGGGTACCGCTCGACCCCTGGTGGCGGGCGATCGCGCACGGGGCCGCCGCCCGCACCTGGCCCGCGCTCACCGACGACCCGCGGCCGGCCGCCCCGCAGCCGGACAGCGCCCCGGCGTGAGCGGGTCGTGAGCCGGTCGTGAGCGAGGAGGGGGCGGGGCGCCTGCCGTACCCGTCCCCTCCCGCACGGGCGGTCAGCCGTCAGCCGTCGCCCGCCGCCCGCGTGAGCCAGGCCGTTGCCGCCAGGCTCGCCGCCGACAGCAGGAGCAGCAGCAGGGGGACAGCGCCGATGCCGGAGGCCTCGATGCCCTTGCCGAGCGCCGGCGGAACGGCCACACCGCCGATCATCGACGCGGCGATGACCCACGCCCCCGCGCGCCGCGCCCCGGGCACGGCCCGGGCCAGCCACGGCAGCCCCGTCGGGAAGACCGGGGCGATGAACAGGCCGACGCCCGCGTAGGCGTACGGCGCGAGCGTGGGCACGGCCGCCAGGGCCAGACAGCCCGTCATCCCGGCGCAGCACACCAGCAGGATCCGCGGCGCCGGGTAGCGCAGGGCCAGCGGGACGACGAGGAACCGGCCCGCGGTCATCATCAGCCAGTACACCGCCGTCGCGGACGCGGCGTACGCCACCGGGTGGCCGAGCGACTGCAGATGGGTCGGCTCCCAGCCGCCGACCCATCTGCAGTCGCTCGGCCACCCGGTGGCGTACGCC
>NZ_JARAVO010000299.1:0-10123 GCF_033792805.1 Streptomyces sp. PA03-1a | reverse complement strand
CGCTTTCACCGTATCGAGTCGAATTCCCCCTCACGCGCGGCGTGGTGGTGCGACAACCCAGCCGGTCCGGGCAACCATTGACCATTCGTCAGATAATCGGTTTTCGGGCTGGAGCGACGTGACTCGACGACCCCGCCGGGTGCGCCTGGCGATCTCCGCGACGCTGGCGTGGAGCGCCGTGCTCGGCGGCGCCGGCGGGGCCGCCGCCGCGGTCGCCGGGGACGGGCTGCGCTACGGCGCGACCACCCGGCTCGCCTCGGGCGTGGACTACCGGACGTTCACCTACCGGGGAGCCCACGGCACGGCCCGCGGACACCTGCTGACGGTGGACCTGCGCACGCCGGGCGTCACGGTGGACCTGCTGCACCCCGGTGTCGTCGCCGGACGCGGCACGGTCTCGGGGCTCGCCGACGCCGCGGGCGCGGTGGGCGGCATCAACGCCGACTTCTTCAACATGAGCGAGGCCCAGCACCCCGGGGTGCCCGCGACCGGTGCCGCGGTCGGTCCGGCGGTCGCCGCGGGACGGGCCCTGAAGTCGGCGGTGCCGCCGGCCCAGCGCTTCGGCCCCAAGCTGCCGCCCGGCGCGACCACCGAGGACGTCCTCGCGGTCGGCACGGACCGGATCGCCCGGCTCGACCGGCTCCGGCTGTCCGGCTCGGTCAGCTTCGAGGAGGGCACGGTGCCGCTCGCCGGCCTGAACCAGTACGCGCTCCCGGTCGGCGGCGTCGGCCTGTACACCTCGGACTGGGGCAGCGCCTCCCGGCTCCGCGCCGGCTGCGGCGACGACACCAGGCGCGCGGCGCCCTGCAGCAACGACACCTACGAGGTCATGGTCAGCCAGGGCGAGGTGGTGGGCGTCGGCGAGGGCCCGGGAGAGGGCGAGATCCCGCCCGGCGCGGTGGTCCTCGTCGGCCGCGAGGCGGGGGCGGAGGCGCTGCGCCTGCTGGAGCCCGGCGACGCGGTCGACGTGCAGCAGCGACTGGTGGCCTCCGCGTACGGCGGCGGGTACAGCTTCGCCGTCGGGGGCTACCCGATCCTGCGCGACGGCTACCCCGTGGACGGCCTGGAGAACGGCGTCACGGCGACCCGCACCGCGGCGGGCTTCGGCGACGACGGGCACGTGATGTACCTCCTGGCGCTGGACGGGAAGGCCGAGTCGGGCGCCGGCCTCACGGTCCGCGAACTCGCCTCCCTGATGTCCGGCATCGGCGCCCAGGCCGCCGTCAACCTCGACGGCGGCGGCTCCTCCACCCTCGTCACCCGCGCCCCCGGCGCGTCCCGCGTCAAAGTCCGCAACCACCCGGCGGGCGGCACGGAACGCCTCGTCGCCAACGGCATCGGCGTCTTCACCACCGGCGGCCCACAGCGCCGCGGCCGGACCCTGGACCCGGCCCGACTCGGCATCGAGGAGTTCCCGCATGTGCAGGGGCCCCCGCCGGTCGAGGCCGTGGTGGACGTGCAGCCCTGGGGGTGAGGACCGCCGGACCGCCTGCCCTTCAGCCCCCCAGGCCCGGCGCGCCCCAGAGGGGGAACCAGCGGCCCAGGTCCTCCTCGAGGCGGAGGTCGTTCCCGAGCAGGGCCTTGACCTGGAGCTCCAGGGGGTTGTCGCGCTTCTCCCCCGGAAGCGGGACGAACGGGTAGAACGAGCCTCGTTTGTAGAGGTAGACCAGCGCCAGCGACCGCCCGGCGTCATCGCGGAAGGTGGCCAGGGAGCAGAGCAGCTGGGGGCCGAAGCCGTGCCCCTCCAGGGCCGAGTTGACCGCGTGGAGGTCGCCGACCAGGGCCGGCAGGTCCTCGGCCGGACGCCGGACGACCAGCCATGTGTACCCGTACGCGTCGCGGACGGACTCCACCGGCACGGCGCCCTGGCCGGTGTCCATGTCGAGGAGCGCCCGCACGTCCTGCTGGACCTCGGCGAACGCGCCGCCCTCCACGGCGGCGAAGCACACCGAGCCCACGCCGGTGGGCCGGAAGCCGGCTGCGGCCTCCAGGGTCACGGCCGCCGAGGGGAGCCCGAACAGCTGGTCCAGGTCGGGTCTGACGGGCTTGCTGCGGCCGAGCAGCGCGTCCAGGAACCCCATCAGCGCCGTCCCAGCTCGACGGAGATCCGGCCGAGCTGCGCCAGCCGCTGCTCCAGCGTGGGATGCGTGGACAGCAGCTGGGCCAGGCTCTGGCCGCCGGCGAGGGCGGGGACGAAGTAGAAGGCGTTGAAGGGCTCGGCCTTGCGCAGGTCCTCGGTGGGGATGCGGGCCATCTGCCCGGAGACCTTGGTCAGCGCCGAGGCCAGGACGGAGGGCCGCCCGGTGAGCAGCGCGGCGGAGCGGTCGGCGGACAGCTCGCGGTAGCGGGACAGCATCCGGGTCAGCAGGAAGCTGACGCAGTACACGAGCGCGCTGACCAGCGGGATCAGGATGACCACGATCGCGGTGCCCGGGTCGCGGCTGTTGCGGCCGAGGCCGCCCCACAGTCCGATGCGGGTGACCACCCCGGCGAGCACGCCCAGGAAGGAGGCGATCGTCATGACCGCCACGTCCCGGTGGGCGACGTGGGAGAGTTCGTGGGCGATGACGCCCTCCAGCTCCTCGGGCTCCAGCCGGCGCAGCAGGCCGGTGGTGGCGCACACCAGGGCCGCCTTCTCGTTGCGTCCGGTGGCGAATGCGTTGGGGACGTCGCTGTCGGCGATCGCGACGCGGGGTTTGGGCATGTCGGCCAGGGCGCAGATCCGGTCGACGACGCCGTGCAGTTCGGGGGCCTGCTCGGGCGTGACCTCGCGGGCGCCCATGCTGAAGGCGGCGATCCGGTCGCTGAACCAGAACTGGGCGATGAACAGCCCGCCCGCGACGATCAGGATCAGTGGCCAGGCACCGCGCAGCAGGGCCAGCAGGACGCCCACGAACACGACGTACAGCAGCCCGATCATGAACATGGTGACCACCATGCGGGTGGTCAGCCCCCGGTCGGGGGCGAAGCGGGTCCTGTCCATGGCCCCTCCCGTTCCTCCGGGCCGCCGGCCGCGGCTTCGTGCTCCGCTGTCGATTGTGCCTCCGCCGGCACGTGAACGGCGGGGGCGCAGGCGCGGCCGGCCCGGAGTGATCAGCCTGCCGGGTCGAGCGTGAGCTTGCCGTAAGTACGGCGGGCCCGCAGGTCCTCGTGGGCGCGGGTGACCTCGGAGAGCGGGTACCTGCCGCCCTCCTGCGGCTTCAGCCGTCCGTCGGCCGTCATGGCCAGCAGGTCGGCCATCGGCTCGCGGTACATGCCGGGGCGCCCCAGGCAGTGCATCAGCCAGAAGCCGACGACGGCCCGGGAGCGGCCCATGAGCTGCGCGGCCTGCACCGGGGTCGGGGGGACGCGGGAGGCGAGTCCGTACGTCACCAGGCGGCCGAAGGGGGCGAGTGCGGCCAGCGAGGCGTCGAAGACCGGGCCGCCGGTCATCTCCAGCACGATGTCGACCTTCTTGCCGCCGTTGGCCTCGACGAGCCGCTCCTTCAGCCCCGCGGCGTCCGTGGCGTCCGCCTCGATCGCGACGTCCGCGCCGAGCTCCAGCGCGAGGTCGCGCTTGTCCTTGGAGGAGGCGGTGGCGATGACCCGTCCCGCACCGAACTCCTTGGCGAGCTGCACGGCGAGCGAGCCGGTGCCGCCCGCGGCGGCGTGCACGACCACCGACTCGCCCGCGGCCATGCGGGCCGAGGTGCGCAGCAGGTGCCAGGCGGTGAGGCCCTGGACGACCAGGGCGAGGGCCTGGCCGTCGGTGACGCCCTCGGGCACGTCGTGGGCGAGGTACTCCTCGACGACGGCCTTCTCGGCGTAGCCGCCGTTGTCGGTCAGGGCGACCACGCGGCGGCCGCCGGCGGTGCGGCCGACCACCTCGGCGCCGGGCACGAGGGGCAGGGTGGCCTTGGAGAGGTAGGAGTTCTCCACCAAGTGCGTGTCGGCGTAGTTGACCCCCGCCGAGGAGACCTCGACCAGCAGTTGCCCCGGCCCCGGCACGGGATCGGGCAGCTCGACCTGCCGCAGCACCTCCGGCCCGCCGAATTCGGTGATCTGGATCGCGCGCACCGCGACTCCCTCCGCGTACGTACCAACGTCGTCCGGGGTCACGATAGCCCGTAACACCGACCAGTCGGTATGTGACTTTCCCCGGAGCACCGGAAGAATGTGGGGCACCCGAGCACCGCACGTGTCCTCCGTCCCTCGTCCGCCCCGCAGGGAGAGCCCATGCTCAGGCGCAGCAAGCTGTTCGGCCGCAAGACGCGGATCACCTTCGCCCTCCCCGTCGACCACCCGCCCGGCACCGTCAGCGTGGTCGGCGACTTCAACGGCTGGGAGCCCGGCCGGCACACCCTCGTCCCCCGCCGCGACGGCACCCGCACGGTGTCGGTGATCCTCCCGGCGGGCGTGCACCGCTTCCGCTACCTCGCCACCGATGCGATCTGGTTCGACGACGAGTCGGCCGACCGCGTGGACGACCAAGGCAGCCTCCTGGAGCTGTAGGCCGTCCCGCGCGCCGGGGCGCCGTCCGGCCCCGCCCCGTACCACGGGGCGGCCGGACGCGCCGCCGGATGAGCGGTACGGGTCACCGCACCGTATGGTCGTGCGTAGGTACGGCCGGGGCTGCGCCGGGGAGCACCTCACGGCAGCGGGCGACCGCGGCGACCGGAAGGGCACGAACGGCATGTGGCGGCGCCTCCCAGTACGTCAGATCGTCGGTGTGGCACCGCTGTTGCTGGTGGCCCTGATCGTCCTGCGGCAGTGGCCGATGGTGGACGCCGGTACCGACCGGCTGGGTTCCGCCGACGCCGAGTGGCTGCTGGCGGCCGGGGCCGCGACGCTGCTCGCCTGGGTGTGCTCGGCGGCCGCCCAGCAGGGCGCCGTGCTGGAGCAACTGCCCACGGGACGCCTGCTGGCCACCCAGTTCGCCGCGTCCGCGGCCAACCACATCCTCCCGGCGGGGGTCGGCGGCAACGCCGTCAACCTGCGCTTCCTGCTGCGCTGCGGCCTCTCCCCCAGTCGTTCCGCGGCCGCGCTGACCGTGCGGGCGCTGGCGGCCTGCGTGGTGCGGATCGGGCTGCTGGTGGTCCTGCTCGCGGCCTTCCCGCACGCCCTCGACCTGCGCAAGGTCGTGCCCGGGCGGCCCGGTCCGACCGTCGCCCTCATGGCCGGCGCGGCGCTCTGCCTGGTCCTGGTGGTCCTGCTGTCGGTGCGCCACGTCCGCCGCACCGTCCGCTCGTTCCTCGGCACGGTCGCCACCGACGTCCGCGCGGTGCACGGCCGTTCCGCGCGGGTGGCGGCGCTGTGGGCGGGTTCCCTGGCCTTCCCGGTGATGCACGCCGCGGTGCTGGTCGCGGTCGTACGGTCGCTGCACGCGCCGGTGCCGGCCGCGCACGTCGCGGTGGCGTACCTGGCGGGCAGCGCGGCGGCGGCCCTGCTGCCGACCCCGGGCGGAATCGGCTCGCTGGACGTGGCCCTGGTGCTGGCGCTGGTCACCGCGGGGGCCACCGGCGTGGCGGCGACCTCCGCGGTGCTGGCGTACCGCATCGTCACCGTATGGTTGCCCCTGCTCCCCGGTGTGCTGGTGCTGGCCGCGCTGGTCCGCCGGCGGGTGCTGTGAACCGTCCGGGGAGGGAAGTCCAGTGCGCGTCCTGATCGGTCTCGTCGGGGCGCTGGTCGTCGCCGGGACCTTCTCTTCGGTGCTGCGCACGCTGGTGATCCCGCGGCCGACCCGGTCCAGCTTCACGCGCCTGGTGCACGCGGCGGTCCACCTGCCCTTCCAGTTCGTCGCGGACCGCTGCCGGACGCCCGAGGCCAAGGACCGTGTCCTCGTCCCGGTGGCCGCGGTGTCCATCCTCGCCAACCTGATCGGCTGGCTGGTCGCCTTCTGGGCGGGGTACGCCATGCTGCAGGCGGCGGTCAGCGACCTCGCCCCGATCAACGCGCTGCGGGAGGCGGGGTCGTCGCTGTTCACGCTGGGCTTCGCCAGCAGCCACCACGTCGACCTCACGGTGATCGACTTCATCGCCGCCGCGACCGGCCCGATCACCATCGGCCTCCAGATCGGCTACCTGCCGACCCTGTACGCCGCCTACTCGCGCCGCGAGGCGGAGGTGACCCTGCTGCAGGCCCGGGCAGGCAACCCGCCGTGGGGGCCGGAGATCCTCGCCCGCTACGCCCAGATCGGGCTCACCGACAGCCTCACCGAGCTGTTCCGCAACTGGGAGCGGTGGGCGGCGGAAGTGAGCGAGAGCCACACCAGTTACACGGTGCTCAGCCGGTTCCGCTCGCCGCAGCCCGACCGCAGCTGGCTGATCGCGCTGCTCGCCGTCATGGACGCCGCCGCCATGCAACTCGCCCTCAACCCCGGGCGCCCGCAGGCCGAGGCCCGGCTCGCCCTGCGGGCCGGCTTCGTCTGCCTGCGCGACATCGCCGCGATCTGGCGGATCCCGTACGACGCCGACCCCTCGCCCAACGCGACCATCAGGCTGCCGTACGAGGAGTTCGCCGCGGCGGTCGCCCACGCCGCGGCCAACGGCTACCCGCTGGAGCGCACCCCCGAGGAGGCGTGGCCGCACTTCCGCGGCTGGCGGGTCAACTACGAGGAACTGGCCTACCGTTTCGCCTACCTCTTCGACGCGGTCCCCGCCCCCTGGTCCGGCCCCCGCCGCACCATGGAGGAGACCGTCACCCCGGTCACGCCGGTCGACCGCAAGCCGGCCGCCCGGGAGTAGCGGCGGCCCGGCCCCCGGCGGGCGCGGCAGGGGCGTTACGGTGACCACCGTGCCCATCAGCCCCGGCCCGACGGCCGACACCCGCCCCGCGCGGCCCGCCGACCTGCCGCACCTCCTGCGGTGGGAACGCGACTACATGCGTGCCGTGGAACCCGCCGCCGAGGCGGCCTGGACCGAGGCGATCGACCTCAACCTCGGCCTGTGGGTGGAGTGCCTGGACCGCACCCTCGTGCTGGACGCCGGCGGCGGGCCGGGCGGCTCGATGATGTGGATGCCGGCGGGCGACGGCAAGGCCCTGCTGGTCGGCCTGCACGTGGTGCCCGCCCTGCGGCGCCGCGGCTTCGGCCGCCTCCTCCTCGACGCGTTCGCCGCGCAGGCCCGCGCGGCCGGCCACGGGACGCTGACGCTCGGCGTCCACCGCGTCAACCCGGCCCTCCACCTCTACGAGGGCGCGGGCTACCACCGCACGGGCGAGGACGGCGACTACCTCCTGCTGGAACGCCCCTCGGCGCCCTGACCGGCCCCCGGACCCCTCACGCCGCCGGCACCGGCTGGGGCGGCACCGGGCCGACGTAGCGGGCGGCCGGACGGATGATCTTGCTGTCCTCGGCCTGCTCCAGGACGTTGGCGCACCAGCCCACGACACGGGCGCAGGCGAAGGTGGGGGTGAACATCTCGCGCGGCAGGCCGCACAGCTCCATGACGACGCCGGCGTAGAACTCGACGTTGGTGTGGAGTTCACGGCCGGGCTTGAGCTCGGCGAGGATCGCCTCGACCCGCGCCTCGACCTGGACGGCGAGGTCGACGAGCGGGCCGCCGAAGGACCGGGCGATCTCCTTGAGCATCCGGGAACGGGGGTCCTCGGTGCGGTAGACGGGGTGGCCGAACCCCATGATGCGGTCGCCCGCCAGGACGCGTTCACGGATCCACGGGTCGATGCGGTCCGGGGTGCCGATGGCGTCCAGGGTGTCCAGGGCCCGGCTCGGGGCGCCGCCGTGCAGCGGGCCGGACAGCGCGCCGACGGCGCCGGTGAGGCAGGCGGCGAGGTCGGCGCCGGTCGAGGCGATGACGCGGGCGGTGAAGGTGGACGCGTTGAAGCCGTGGTCCACGGTGGAGATCAGGTACCGCTCGGCGGCCCGGGCGCGGGCCGGGTCGGGCTCCTCGCCGGTGAGCATGTACAGGTAGTTGGCCGCGAACGGCAGGTCGTCGCGCGGTTCCACCGGCTCCAGGCCCTGACCGAGCCGGTACAGGGCGGTCAGCAGCGTGGGCACGACGGCGGTCGCGGTGAGCGCGTCGGACAGCCGACGCTCCGGGTCGATGTCGTACAGCGGGCGGAACCCCTCGGCCGCCCCCAGCAGGGACAGCGCCGAGCGCAGCCCGGCGAGCGGGCCGCTCAGCGCTCCGGAACGGGCGACGGCCGGCAGCGCGTCGCGGACGGCGGCGGGCAGTCGGCGCAGCGGGGCGACGCGCCGGGCGAAGGCGGCGCGCCCGGCGGCGTCGGGCAGCGTGCCGAGCAGCATCAGGTGCCAGACGTCCTCGAAGGTGCGGCTCTGCGCCAGGTCGACGGCCGAGTACTGGCGGTAGTGGTAGAAGCCCTCGGTGCCGCGGACGTCGCCGAGCGCGGTCTCGGTGACGACGACTCCCTTCAGGCCGCGGGGTACGTCGGGGGTGACGGGCATGACGGTCACGGTGGTCCTCCGGTGCTGCTTCGACGGCTCGGCATTGACTCGACCATCCATCATTGATTCAATCTCCGTCAATATTGATTGAATCAATGTGTGGTGAGATGGAGTCATGACGACGGAGGAACGGCTGAGCACTCGCGAGGCGGCCGGGCGGCTCGGGGTCAAGCCGGAGACGGTGTACGCCTACGTCAGCCGCGGCCTGCTGAGCAGCCGGCGCGCCCCCGGCGGGCGCGGCAGCACCTTCGACCCCGAGGAGGTCGACGCCCTCGTGCGTCGCAACCGGCGCGCGGCGCAGCCGCCCCCCGAGGACGACGGCATGGGCCCCGTGCGCACCGCGATCACCCTCATCGACGGGGACCGCTACTACTTCCGCGGGGTCGACGCGACGGCCCTGGCCGAGCGGTACGGCTACGAGGAGGTGGCGGAATGGCTGTGGACCGGCGTCCTGCGTTCCGGGGTGCGTTTCACCGCGCCGCCGCAGGCGCTGCAGGCCGCCCGGCGGGCGGTCGGGGTGCTGCCCGGGCACAGCGGCCCGATGGACCGCCTGCGGGCGACCGCCGTCGCGGCGGCCGTGGCGGACCCGCTCCGGTTCGACCTCTCCCCCGAAGCCGTGCTCGGCGCCGCCCGCGGCCTCATCCCCACGCTGGTCCGGGCTCTGCCCTCGGCCGGGACCCCGCACCAGGGAGAGGGCCGGCTGGCCTGGCGGCTGTGGTCCCGGCTGTCCGATCACCCGGCCGACGACGCGTCACTGCGTGCGCTGGACGCGGCGCTCGTCCTGCTCATCGACCACGACCTGGCCGCCTCGACACTCGCCGTGCGCGTGGCCGCCTCCGCCCGCGCGCATCCGTACGCCGTGGTCTCGGCCGGCCTCGGGGCCCTCGACGGCCCGCTGCACGGGGCCGCGAGCGGCCTCGCCCACCGCATGCTCGCCGAGGTCCTCGACCGCGGCAGCGCGGCGGCCGTCGTCGCCGACCACCTGCGCGCGGGCCGCCGTGTGCCGGGGCTCGGCCACCGCCTCTACCGGGCCGAGGACCCGCGCGCGGTCATGCTCCTGCGGCTGCTCGAGGACGTCCCGTACGCGGAGCGCGCGCTGACCGCCGCCCGCGAGGTGGCCGCCACGACGGCCCGTCACACCCCCGTCCACCCCAACGTCGACCTCGCCCTGGCAGTGCTCTCCGTCTCCGCCGGTATGGTCCCCGAAGCCGGCGAGACGGTCTTCGCGGTCGCCCGGACGGCGGGCTGGATCGCCCATGCCCTGGAGGAGTACGAGGAACCCCCACTGCGCATGCGCCCGAGCGGGCACTACGTGGGCCCGCGCCCTCCGCAGCCGCTGCCCTGAGGCCCGCCGCGGGGGTCCGTCAGCCGAGTTGCGTGGGCATCGGCACCTCGACGGCGTCGGTGGGCAAACCGGTGGCCGGCGTCCAGTCCGGCGTCGGCGGCGTGCGCGGCACCGGCGATCCGGAGCCCTCGGGGTTCTGCTCGATCGTCGTTCCGGACCCGTGCCCCCGGCCGGCCGTCCCGCCCTGGGTGGGGCGCGGCGGCGCGGCCGTCCGCCCGGGCCGGGGCGCTGAGCGCGCAGGGGAGGCGGATGCCGAGGCCGGGGCCGACGGCTCGGGCGGTGCGGAGGACGTGGCGCCCTCCCCCGGGCATCCGGCCACCGCCAGCGCCGTGAACAGCCCCGCCCCGGCCGCCAGTCCCCACCGGCCCGTTCCGTCG
>NZ_JARAVO010000298.1:0-10133 GCF_033792805.1 Streptomyces sp. PA03-1a | reverse complement strand
GTGGTGGAGATGGCCAGGTAGCCGAGTTGCTGAGTGGCGGCGATGGCGGGCCAGAGCCGGGCGAGTTCGCAGGGGGTGGGGCGGTCGCCGGCGGCGCTGTCGGCGACCGCCCGGAGGTTGATCAGGTCGGTGCGCAGGCGGTGCCGGGCCCTCGCGGCGGCGCTGTGCCCGGCGTCGTCGCCCGCGCTGAGGTTCAGGTGCCAGGTCGTGCCTTCCGCACGGATGACGTGGGCGAGGGCGCTGGGGAGCCGGACGGTCGAGGTGCGCTGCCAGAGCGTGAGCCCCGCGGCCACGCCGACCGCACAACCGCACACCGTGTCGAGGAGGCGGGCGGTGACGAGGTGGCTCACGGGCAACGCCGGCTGCGCGGCCTCGGTCAGGAACAGCGACAGGGGGGTGATGAAGGCGACGCCGAGGGCGTAGTTGTGGGCCAGGACGGCTTCCGCGGCGAACTGGGCGAGCATCACGGCCGCGACCAGCGCGGGCGGGCCGGGGTGGAGGGCCAGGACGGCGCCGCCGAGCAGGACCCCGGCGGCGGTGCCGGTGCCGCGTTGCAGACCGCGCCGGATCACGGTGGTGACGTTGGCGCCCTGCAGGACGACGATGGCGGCGCCGGAGGCCCAGTAGGGCTGCGCGAGTCCGCACGCGTGGGCGAGCCAGCCCGCGATGACGGCGCCCGATCCGACGCGCAGCGCGGCGGGCAGGACCAGCGAGTGCCGCTTCCTGGCCGAGGCGAGCAGCCGTGTGGCGCTGGACGGTTCGAGGAGTTCCCCCTCGCCGTCCGGCGGCGCCCCCGACGCGGCATCGCGTACCGCCTGCTCGACCTCGCCGCGCACCGCGCGACGCGCGGCCGGCTCCCCGCCGGGCCCGTGGGCCGGGGGCGGCGGGGGCGTACGCCGGTGGCGGAGGCAGCCGGCGGTGCGGCGCAGCGCTGCGGCGAGGTCGCCGGGGAGCGGCGCAGGGGGCGTGGCGGCGGCGCGGACGGCGGCGGCGAACACGTGGTGGGCCTGCCGCACGGCCGGTCGCAGCCGTGCCCGCCCGGTCGCCCGGCCCAGGGGCTGGGGCGGCGCCGCGACGGCGTACCAGGCGGTGCGCAGTGCGAGGGCCGCCTGGTGCTGGGCGGCGCCCTGGCGGGGGCCGCCGATCGCGTCGAGGTAGGCGGCGAGCTGGTCGTAGGCGTCGGCGACCGCCGTGGTCTCCGGCCCGTGGCGGTCGATCAGGCATCCCGACATCGAGACCAGCCAGGCGCAGGTGGCACCGGCCACGGTGAGCGTGACCCGCTGCCCGATTGCCGCCGCGTCGACGGGCAGGGGGGTGGACATGGCGCAGGCGAGGGCGAACAGGTAGCCACCCGGTGGCCCGATCCGCAGCGCGTCGCAGACGTAGGTGGCGACCGCGCCGACGAGGCCGATCACGACGGGCGCGAGCCAGGTCCTGCCCCCGGCCAGCGACCCGGCGGCGACGGAGAGTACGAACCCTGCGGCCACCCCGGCCAGGAGCACCGCCCGCCGGCCGTAGGGCTCCTTCGCACCGTAGACGGCGGTGAAGGCACCCATGGTGGCGATCAGCCCCCACGACAGGTGGCCCGTGGCGGCCCCGGCGGTCAGGGGGATGCCCATGCTCACCGCGGCGCGCAGCCCGGCGGCGTACCGGTAGCCGGGCCCGCCGCCGGGGCGCAGGGCGTCGTGCAGGAGGCCACCGGCACGGCCGGCTGAGAAGTGGGGCAACCTCATGGCCTCCGAACGTCCGAACGGCGATGGAACCCGTGCCCGCCCGCGCCGTGGGACGAGTCCTACCAGAGCGCCCGGCGTGTCCCGGGGAGGGAGCCGCCCGGCGCGTCCGGCTGCGGCGGGCCGCCGGTGAGGCGGCACGCGGGCGGGGTCAGACGAGGGCCGGGTAGTCGGTGTAGCCCCGCCCGTCGCCGTAGTAGCTCGCCGGCTCGGGGGTGTTGTACGGGCCCTGGGCCCTGATGCGGGTGATGACTCCGGTGAGGAGATCCAGCTGACGGCGTGACGGGCCGCGCCCCGTCGCCGCTACCGCTCCAGCGCCTGGCCCCCGACGCCGCCCGTGACGGCGGCACGCAGCGGGACGCCGCGGAAGGCCTGGATGAGGACGATCACGGCGCCGGCCGTGATGCACTGATCGGCGAGGTTGAAGATCCCGGAATCGCCGATCTGGATGAAGTCCAGCACGGCTCCCCGGCCGAACCCGGGGGTGCGGAAGACGCGGTCGGCGAGGTTCCCGCCGGCACCCGCGAAGATCAGCCCGAGGCCGACCGCCCAGCCCGTGGAGCGTACGGAGCCGGCGACCCGCGCGATGGCCACGAGCGCGACGACCGCCACGAGGGTGAAGACCAGGGTCGCGCGGGGAGCGAAGGAGCCGGCCGCCCCGGAGTTCCGGAAGGCGGTGAAGGTCACCGTGCCACCCAGGGCGTGCCGTGGTTCGTGGCCCTCGACGACCACCGCGGCGATCGCCTTCGTGACCTGGTCCACGGCGAATCCGGCCGCCGCAACCGTCCACAGCAGATACGCCCGCCGCACCGCCCACCTCCTGATCGCTGGTGACTGCACCGAGCGTACGCGCAGCCTCCGGCGGCGCGGCGGGCGCCCGGAGCGGGGTTCGGTATCTCTCGATACGGTCTCGAACGAGCAGATGGCTGGTAATGTGCGTACATGACTGCCGACGCCCCTCGTGGAACCAGCGCCCCGCGTGCGACCGACCGACCCGGGGACACCTCCCCGTTCGCCCTGGGGCTGCTGCTGCGCCGCGCGCACTGGCGCGCGGGCGCGGTGATGGGGGAGGCGCTCCGGCCGCTCGGCATCGAGGTGCGGCACTTCGCGGTGCTGATGGTGCTGGTCGACCGCGGACCCACGGTGCAGCGGGACCTGGCAGCGGCGACCGGGTCGGACAAGGCGGGGATCATGCGGGTCGTGGACGACCTGGAGCGCAAGGGGCTCGCCGTGCGCAAAGGCGTTCCGGGGGACAGGAGGGTGCGGGCGGTGGAGATCACGCCCGCCGGCGTCGAGCTGTTCGACGCGGCCCACGTGGCGGCGGTGCCCCTGGCCGAGCATCTGGTCGCCGAACTGGCTCCCGGTGAGCCCGAGCGGTTGAAGGACCTGCTGACCCGGTTCGCCTATCCCGAAGGTGGCGAGGCGTAAGCCTGTCGTAGCGAAGACCGTCCAGCCGCGTGGTGCGCCCGCCACGCGGCTCTCGTCGTTCCCCCGCGGATGGTGCCGGCGCCGGCCGGCGAGACATGGTCAGCATTAGTCGCACACGAGACGGTATTGAGTGATACCGTCGTAGGTGTAACGGCCGGGTTCCGTGAGGAGATCGAGGCCGCCGGCGCCGAGGTGTACCTGTACCCCGGCGGCGAGCAGCCGCTCCCCGATCCGCCGACACCAGTCACGTTGCTGGAAGGGCTCGCCCGTAGTGCCGTCGGCCTGCTGCCCGCGGTGCTCGCCGAACTGCGCCGCATCCGGCCGCACCTGATCGTCCACGACAACGCCTGCCTGTGGGGCGCGGTCGCCGCCCGTGAACTCGGCGTGCCCGCCGCCTCGTCGTTCACCACCTTCGCGTTCAACCGGGACGTGCCGAGCCCCACCCGCGGCTCCTGGGACCTGCTGACCGCCGCGGCGGCCCACCCACGCGGCGTCCGGGGCTATCTGCGGTCACGCCAGGACCTGCGCCACCACTACGACACCCACGGACTGCCCCCGATCGACCTGGGCAACCTCCGCCAGCCGCTCAACCTCGTTTTCACCTCACGCGCGTTCCAGCCCCAGGCCGAACGCTTCGACGGGACCTACCGGTTCGTCGGTCCCAGCATCGGCGCCCGCCCGGCCGACCCCACCTTCCCCACCGACCGGCTGCGGGACCCCGTGGTGTACGCGTCGCTGGGCACGGTGTTCAACGCCGACCCGCACCTGCTGCGCACCCTCGCCACCGCGCTGGCGGCACTGGGGGGCACCGCCGTCGTCTCCGCCGGACGCACCGACCCCGTCGCGCTGGGCCCGTTGCCGTCCAACGTGCTCGTCCGTCCCTTCGTCCCGCAACCCGAGGTGCTGGCCCGCTCCGCGCTGTTCGTCACCCACGGCGGAATGAACAGCGTCAACGAGGCCCTGTACGCCGGGGTTCCGATGCTCGTGGTCCCACAGGGAGCCGACCAGCCGATGGTGGCCCGTCGCGTCGAGGAACTTGGCGCCGGACTGTCGATCCCCACCCGGGAGGTCACCGAGAACGCGGTACGTGCCCGGGCGGACGCCTCGTCCAGGACCCCCGCTTCAGGGCTGCCGCGGCCGCCCTGCGGACCGCCCAGCGGGCGGCCGGCGGACACCTGGGTGCGGCCGACACGCTCGAGCGGTACCTGCGGGCCGCGGGTTCCGCCGACCGGTCACCGGTCCACGCCCACGTGCGGGGGCGAGGCTGAACCATGTCGCTCGCCGCCATGATCCTGCTGGCCTTCGCCGGGGTGTCCAAAGCCGCCGGGCGCATCCTGCCCCTGGCGGTGGGCCGGCCGGGCATGCCGCGCACCCTCGTGGCGGGATCACTGATCGGCGGTGGCCTCATCGAAGCCGCCGTGCTCGCGGTGTGGCCGCAGAGCGCGGCCACGCTGGCCGAACTGGCACTGTCCGCTCCACCGCCGGGCGCCGGACCGGTGTGGACGCCGGGCCTGGCGGCCCCTCTGCTGCTCGCCGGCGTCCTCGCGTTCCCCTGGCCCGGGCCCATGCTCCACCTGCTGCTCTTCTTCGGGGTCGGGGCCGGGCTGGCCGACCGGCTCGCCACGGCCGCCGGCCTGGGCTGGTGGGCCGCCGCCGGTTGCGTGGCCCTCGCGGGGGCCGGGCTGGGTGTGACGGTCGAGGCCGTCCGACGCCTGGTCGTGCGGATCAGCACGACCGAACTGTTGGAGGCGCAGACATGAACGGGTACCTGATGTGGGCGTTCGCGGTCGGCACGGCGCTGATCGCCGAAGCGCTGCTGGCCCGTTACGAGGTGCTGGCCTACGGTGCGCACTGGCGTGCCCCCGTCACCGCACTCCCGGACGGCGTTCCCTACGCACGCGGCGCGGCTCCCGACGGCCACCCCGACGCGTACCTCGTCTACCTGGACGGCATCGGCAAACGCCGCGTCCGCGACACCCGTGACGGCGGCCGGCTCGTCGCGGCCCTCATCGCCAGGGCGCCGGAACTGCGGGTACTGGGCCAGGTCCAGCCCTACTCGCCCCTCGCGGAGCCCCTTGCCGAGCGGCCGGTCTGGGCGTGGCTGCGCCGCCGCGTCGCACTGTTGCTGTTCCTGCACAACGTCGTGCAGATCTTCGTCGCCGCCGACCACCGCTACCGGTGCGGTCGACGAACTGCACGCCCAACTGCACGCGCCACTTGTGCTGATCACGCTGGGCGGGTTCCACAACGGCGCCAACGACCTCACCCATGCCGAGCACCTGCACCGGCTGACGAGCGCGAGCGACCGCATCGAAAGGCTCGGCACCTGGATCTTCCCCCAGCGTTGGCCGCTGGTCCGCGGCAGTGGCTGGAACCGGGCCCGCCGTGCCGGAAAGATCAGCGTGCACCGGCTCGACCCGGCCACGCACGTCGGACCGCTCGGCTACATCAGCCCCACCGCACGGTCGTCCGAAGGCCGCAGTCACCTCGACCGCACCGCCGACACCGTGATCGCGGCCGTGCGCGCCCACCATGTGACGGAGCCATGAGCGACGGCGCCGGCCGCCGTGCCCGGAGGAGCAACACCAGGACCAGGATCCTCACGCCGCGCTCGAACTCTTCGCCGCCAAGGGGTACTCGGGCACCACGTTGCGCGCGATCGCCGGGCGCGCCGAGGTGGACCCCGCGATGATCCGCTCCTTCTTCGACGGCAAGGACGCCCTCTTCCGGCACGCGGTTTCCTCCCGCATCGACCTGTCCACCCTCTTCGACGGGCCCACGGCCGAGGAGGCGCAAGCCGCTCCCATGAGCCGGGGGGAGCGGATGGCCCGGACGTTCCTCCCCGTCTGGGAGGACGAGTCGACCCGCCCGGCACTGGTCGCGGTGTACCGGACCGGCATGTCGGACGGGCCGATCGCCAGGACGCTCCGCGACCGTGTCCAAGCGGCCCTCGCCTCGTGCATGGGCCGGATCGCCCCAGAGGAGACCGAGCGGTCACCGATGTTCACGTCCTCGGTGTCCGCCCAACTGACCGGCCTGGTCATGCTGCGCTACGTCTTCCCGGCGGAACCGCTGGCCTCACTGGACGTCGAGGAGCTGACGAAGCTGTTCGCCCTCGCCCTCTCCGTCGACGTTCCCCGGGCCCCGCAGCAGGGGGTGTCGGCGCGTCACGAGCGCGGAACGAGTTATTCCCGCCAGTAGCAGGTGCTCGCGACGTGCACCCGGGCTATCACAAACCGCGTTCACCGAGATCCCGAAATTCTCCCGACGCCTCGCCCCGGCCTTCGGGCAATGGCGGCCGAATTTCCCGTTGCTCAAAGGGAAATGTCCGCTCCCGCGGGACGCCGACCCCCGAGGCGCGTTTTTCCCGGCACCTTGAC
Organism: Streptomyces sp. PA03-1a; assembly: GCF_033792805.1. Taxonomy (NCBI): domain Bacteria; kingdom Bacillati; phylum Actinomycetota; class Actinomycetes; order Kitasatosporales; family Streptomycetaceae; genus Streptomyces; species Streptomyces sp. PA03-1a. The sequence continues at coordinate 3,595 of NZ_JARAVO010000298.1, read as the reverse complement.
GGGCGACCTGACTTCTTATGGGATTGGCGCCTCTGTCCTGGAACGACGTGAAGGGATGCTCGTGAGAACCAGATCCTTATCGATCGCTGCAGTCGGTGCCCTCATCCTGTCCGGTGCGGCCGTCGCACCCATGGCCCAGGCCCGCGACGCGGGCACGGCCGCCGCCGGAGCGGACACCGTCAAGGTGTACCGCGCGGAAGTGACGAAGAGCCAGATCCCGTTGCTGCTCCAGGCCGGCCAGGACGCGCAGGAGCTGAGCGAGCGGCCGCCGGCGCAGGGCACGACCTCGGTCGAGGTGTACCTCACCGGCGATCAGGCGGAGGAACTGCGGCGCGAGGGCGTGCGGCTCACCGAGCACACGCTCGGCGCCAAGGCCGAGGCGCGGGTGCAGAACGCGGCCGACAAGGTGTTCCGCCCCTACAGCGGCAAGGGCGGCATCAAGGAGGAGATCCTCGCCACCAACCGCGCGAACCCCGGGCTGACGAAGGTCGTCTCGATCGGCAAGACCACGCGCGGGCAGGACGTCCTCGCCCTCAAAGTCACCAAGGACGCCGCGAAGTCCAAGGACGGCTCGAAGCCCTCCGTGCTGTACATGTCCAACCAGCACGCACGCGAGTGGATCACGCCGGAGATGACCCGCCGGCTGATGCACCACTACCTGGACAACTACCGCACCGACAAGCGGATCAAGAAGCTCGTCGACTCCACCGAGCTGTGGTTCCTGATATCCGCGAACCCCGACGGCTACGACTACACCTTCCAGAGCGACGACACCCGCCTGTGGCGCAAGAACCTGCGGGACAACAACGGCGACGGCGTCATATCCGCGGGCGACGGCGTCGACCTGAACCGTAACTTCGCTTACAAGTGGGGCTACGACAACGAGGGTTCGTCGCCGAACCCGGCCAGCGAGACCTACCGCGGTGCCGGCCCGAACTCCGAGCCGGAGACGCGGGCGCTGGACGCGTTCCAGAAGCGCATCGACTTCACGTACGGCATCAACTACCACTCCGCCGCCGAGCTGCTGCTCTACGGGGTCGGCTGGCAGGTGGCCACGGACACCCCCGACGACGTCCTGTACAAGGCGCTGGCCGGCACGCCGGACAACTCCGCCATCCCCGGCTACCACCCGCAGGTGTCGTCCGAGCTGTACACCACCAACGGCGAGGCCGACGGTCACGCGTCCAACGTGAACGGCCTGGCGATGTTCACGCCCGAGATGTCGACGTGCCAGACCGCGTCCGACATCGACCCGGACGACCAGTGGGTGGCCTCCGACTGCCAGTCGGGGTTCAACTTCCCCGACGACGAGAAGCTGATCGAGCAGGAGTTCGAGAAGAACGTCCCGTTCGCGCTCTCCGTGGCCGAGACGGCCTCCCACCCCGACGTCCCCTCCTCCTCCGTGGGCCTGGACGCCGCCGACTTCACCCCGGGGTCCTTCACCACCTCCTACGCGCGCGGCAACGACCAGGAGGTCTCGGTCGTCGCCCGAAAGTCGCTGCGCGACAGGGAGCTCAACTACCGCGTCAACGGCGGTCGCACGAAGGACGAGGCGCTGCGCTCCTGGCGGGGTGGCGAGACCTACGGCGGTGAGGACGACCTCTACTTCGACGAATACCGTGCGAAGGTCCGCGCCGGAGACGTCGGCGACAAGGTCGAGGTGTGGTTCACCGCCCGGGCCAGGAGCGGCAAGAAGGTCTCCAGCGACCACTTCACCTACACCGTGGCCGCCCGTCCCTCGGCCGACACCCTCGTCGTCGCCGAGGAAGGCGCACCCGCCACGCAGACCGCGGCGTACGTCGACGCCCTGAAGGCGAACGGCCACCGCGCGGCGGTGTGGGACGTCGCCACCCAGGGCGCGCCCGACGCGCTCGGGGTCCTCGCGCACTTCCGCACCGTCGTGCACTACACGGGCGCGGCCCTGCCGGGCAACCCCACCCAGCTCGAACTGCGCGCCTACCTCAACGAGGGCGGCAAGCTGATCGAGGCGGGCGAACGGGCGGGCGGCAACGTGGCCCTGGCCGACGGCACCCCCTCGAACGACTTCAGCCAGTACTACCTGGGCGCGTACTCGCGCACGTCGACCACCGGGGCCACCGGCTTCGGCGGCACGGGCGCACTGGCCGGCTTCACCGGTCCGCTCGGTGCCGCCACCGGCAACCCGCTGGACACCGCGGGCACCTACCGGGTGACATCCGACTGGCTGGCACCCGCCACCTTCCCGAAGTTCGCGAGCAAGGGAGCCGGCCGCTACACCGGGTCCGTCGGCTCGGACGCGCCCTACGCGGGCTCGTACATGGCGGCCGCCGTCCACACCGACGACGCCTACAACCGGCTCACCCGGACGATCGACCTCACCGGCGTGAGCGCGGCCGACTCGCCCACACTCCGCTCCCGCCTGCTGTGGAGCACCGAACCCGGCTATGACAACGCGATCCTGGAGGCGCACACCGTCGGAGCGGACGACTGGACCACCCTCCCCGAGGCGGGCGGCGCCACCAGCACCACCGTGCCCACCGAGTGCGAGGCCGGGTTCTACATCGGCGAGCACCCGTGGCTGACGCACTACCTGACCCCGGGCGCGGACGGCTGCACGGCGACCGGCACCTCGGGCGCCTGGAACAGCTTCACGGGCGCGTCCCAGGGCTGGCAGCCGGTGAACTTCGACCTGAGCGCCTACGCGGGCAAGAAGGTCGAGGTCTCGCTCAGCTACGTCACCGACCCGGGCTCCGGCGGCCAGGGCGTCCAGGCCGACGAGACCTCGCTGGTCATCGGCGGCGCGGTCACCGAGACCGAGGGCTTCGAGACCTCCCTCGGCCCCTGGACCGTCACCGGCCCGCCCGCGGGCAGCCCGCCGGCCCAGCGCGACTGGGTGCGCACCGGCCCGCTGACGCAGGGCGCCGTCACCACGGACGACACCGTGCTGCTCGGCTTCGGGCTCGAGCACGTCACCTCGGCGTCCGACCGCGCGACACTGGTCCGTCAGGCACTCAAGGCACTCCGCCGATGACGCCCGGGCGTCCTCCAGGACCGAGCGTGGCGGACGCCGGTCGCTGAACCAGGCGGCCCGTACCCCCCTGTGGGTACGGGCCGCCTTTTGCTTCGTCGGCACGCGGTGCGGGCGATATCCATGATCGAGCCATTGCGCGGCAATTCGGAAGCAAAAAGCGAACGCTTAGTAAGTGGCTGCTGCACGTGTGTCGTCCGGGATTGACGGCCCGCGATCCGAACGCGCCACCGCCTGCCGCCGTTCGGGCTGGTCACCCCGGGTTCGGGAACCGTCGGTGGGCCTGGCAGGATGAGGAGCCGGCTGGCGCGAATCCGGAAATTCCTTCTGTATGAGCGTGAGCAGGGATAGGTTCACCAAAAAGTAGTGAGGGAAGTCTTGTGAGGAATCGAGTCCAGCGACTGGCGCTCCCGCTCTCCGCGACCTTGACGGCGGTCGTGGTCGCCGGCTGCGGTTCGGGAGGGTCGGACGGCGAGGCCTCCGGGAAGTCCCTCACGATGGGGATCACGGACAAGGTGACGGCGGTCGATCCGGCCGCCGGTTACGACGTCGGCTCCTGGATCGTGTTCAACAACGTCTTCCAGTCGC
>NZ_JARAVO010000297.1:0-10168 GCF_033792805.1 Streptomyces sp. PA03-1a | reverse complement strand
GCCTGGAAGCCCCCTACACCCCCCGCCACGACCTCCAGGGCATCTCCGACGTACGCGAACTCGAGCGCATCAAAGCCGGCATCCCCGGCTACGCCAACGTCTGACGCCGCGTCCGGCCGCGTGGGTCCCCGCCGGGCTGGAGTGCCCGCGGGTGCGCCCCGCGCTCGGGTTCGTGAGCGCGGGGCGCGGCGAGGACCTCACCGGCCGGCGGTGGATTGTCGCAATGCCCACCGAACCGAGACGGTCCTCGCCTCTCCGTCATCCGGCGTGTGTCACCCACGACCTGGGACATCGCACCTACCCCGTGACGCGGAACAGGTGGGTCCCCGGGCCGACGGTGAAGCGGGCGGTGCCGCCGCTGCGTTCGCCGGCCGCTGCGGCTGCGGGTGCGTGCACCGTCTGCCCGCCGCTCACCGGTACGAGGACCTCGGCGGTCGCCCCCACCGGGACGTCGACGCGCAGGGTGAAGCGTCCGTGCGAACGGGTCCACGACGACGCAATCCGGCCGAGCGGTGACTCGACGTGGGCGGAGGCGTGCGTCAGGTCGCCGACGGCGTGCGGGCTGATCGTCACCTTCGTGTAGCCGGGCGCGGCGGGTTCGATGCCGGCGACGTCCTGGTAGAGCCAGTCGTCCACCGTGCCCATGAAGGCGTGGTCGTGCGAGCGCGAGTTCGCGTTCCACTCCTCCCACATGGTCGTGGCACCCAGGCCCTCGAACCAGTAGCCCCAGCCGGGGTAGGTCGGGTTGGTCGCCACCGTGTAGGCCAGGTCGGCATGCCCGGCGTCGGTGAGGACCGGAAGGAGCGCCTTGGTGCCGAGCGCGCCGGTATCCAGGTGGTCGCCGCGGGCGTGGATGTCCTCGACGAGGTTGTCGACCACGGCTCGGCGGTGTTCCTCGGGCACCAGGCCGAAGCTGAGCGGCAGCAGGTTCGACGTCTGCCGGTAGCCCGCGGCCTCGTCGTCGTAGTAGGCCTCCTTGTCCTGGTCGTAGAACGTGGCGTTGAAGGTGTCCTTGACCTGTGTGGCGAAGGCGCGGAAGTGACGGGCGTCCGCGTCGTGGCCCAGCGCCTTCGCCATCGTCGCCAGCCGCGTCGCGGTGAGGTAGATGTACGCGGTTCCGGACAGCCGGGTGCCCTCCGGCGCGTTGGCGCCCTCCGGGGAGAGCCAGTCGCCGTAGCTGAAGCCGGTGTAGATGCCGCCGGTGCCGGCGATGTCGTGCTCGTAGTGCTCGAGCCAGGCCTTCATGCCGTCGTAGTTGTCGGCGACCGCCTTGGTGTCGCCGTAGTACCAGTACAGGTCCCAGGCACCGAGGATGAAACTGGCGGACCAGATCGGATCCTTGACCTGCTTGCCCGACTCGGTGGTGGGCACCGTGGGTCCGATGGACCCGTCGTCGTTCTGGTCGTCGCGGTGTGAGCGCAGCCAGCTGTCGTAGAAGTTCTGCATGTCGAAGTTCGCGATCGCCGAGTCGGCGTACAGGAACCCGTCGGCCGTGTAGGGCCGCTTCTCGTACATGGGCGTGTCGGTCGGGATCGAGTGCAGGTTGTTGAGGATCGTGTCGGCCTGCGCGTCCTGGTAGCGGTTCAGCAGGTCACTGGAGCTGGTGAAGTCGCCGGTGGACGCCACCGCCGTGTGCACCCTCATCCCGTCGACCGACCGGAGGGCGACCCCCTGGGGGACGACGACCTGGGCGTAGCGGAAACCGGCGTAGCTGTAGCTCGGCTGGTAGTGCTCCACCCCATCGCCCTTCAGGGTGTACGAGTATTTCTGCAGGCCCAGTCCGAAGGCGCCGGTGTTGTCGACAGTGCCGTCGGCGCGCAACTTCTCGCCGTAGGTGACGGTGACCGTGGCCCCAGCAGGTCCCTGGACCCCGATGCGCGCCCAGCCGGCGGTGGGGCTGCCGTAGTCGTAGACGTGCGTGCCGTCGGCCGGGGTGCTGGTGTGCTCGGCCTTCAGGTGGTCGGTCACCTTGACGGGCGGGAAGCTCTCCGAGCGGAGCGTGCCCTTCGGGCCGTCGACCGTCAGCGCACGGCGCCAGGTGCCGTCGTCGAAGCCGGCACCGTTCCAACCGGACTGCTCCAGGCGGGCGTCGTAGGCCTCCCCGAACCAGAGCGACTGGGTGGTCGTCGGCCCGTCGGACACCTTCCACGAGTCGTCACTGACCACCTGCTGGTGCGTACCGTCGGTGTAGGTGATGTCCAGCTCCAGCTTGAGCTTGGGCTCGCCCCACCAGGGCGACGCCTTCCACTCGTCCGGGTCGGTCATCGCGTAGAAGCCGCGCCCGAGGCTGACCCCGATGGCGTTGCCACCGGTGCGCAGGGCGTCGGTGACGTCGTACGTCGAGTACAGGACCGTCTTGTCGTACACCGTGAAGCCGGGCTCGAGTTCCCGGTCGCCGATGCGCCGGCCGTTCAGGTAGAGCTTGTTGTAGCCCAGGCCCGCGATGTGGGCGCGCGCCGACGCCACGTGCTTCTTCGCCGTGAACTCGTCGCGCAGCAGCGTCTCGGGCGGCGGCGGCGCCGACACCGACCGGCCCCAGGGGCCCGAGCCGTAACGTGCGGCCACGCGCGCGTTCGGCCACGCCGTGTCGTCGTACCCGGGCTGCTCCCACCCGTCGCCGGCGGAGGACGAGGCCCTCCAGCCGCTGTCGGTGACGATGTCGGCGGGCGAGCCTGCCCCCTGCAAGTGCAGGCTTCCGAGCACGCCCGCCGGTCCCTGATTGGTGTTCGTCGCCTCGACCGCCAGCACATTGCTGCCCGCGTGCAGGTAGGGGGCGATGTCGATCACGCTCGCCGTCCTCCAGGAGTCCGCGACGCGTGGAGAGCTCGCCACCTCGGTGCCGTTGACGTACAGCGAGAAGCGGTCGTCTGCGGTGAGCTGCAGCTCCGCCGAGGTGATCTGCGCGTCGGCGGGCACGTCGAAGCTCCGGCGCACATAGCGCGTCCCGGCGGGAGCCGAGTCGGCCGGGTCGCCCTCGGGGTACCAGATCCAGCTCGCGTCGTCGAGCCGCAGTGAGGGCGCCTTGTCGTGGGCCCCGATCCAATTCCCGCGGAAGTCACCGGGGTTGACGAAGGCCGTCTCGAATCGCGCCTCGCCACTCCACGGCGACGCCTTTCCGGACCCGTCCCAGACGCGTACACGCCAGTAGTAGCCTGAACGCGACGCGAGAGCGGGGCCGTCGTACGCGACGTCGAAGGACCGGGAAGAGCGCACGCGTCCGCTGTTCCAGACATCCGCCCGGCCGCCGCGGGACGTGGACACCTCGACCTCGTAGGCCACTTGCCCGGCGGTGGTGCGACCGGCTGCGCCATGGCCCGGTGCCACGTGCCAGCTCAGCCTCGGCCGGGGGACGTCGACTCCCAGGGGCTGGACCTGGTGCTCGACCTCGGGCCCGCTCACCGCGAGCGCCGACCCGCCTGCGGCCGGGCCCTGTTGGAGCTCCGGGACGGGCGCTCCCGCCGCGCCCGGCGCCGCTTCCAGCCCCCACGCCGCCGCGAGTGACAGCACCAGCCCGGCAGCGATTCTTCGCTTCCTCACGCTTGCTCCCATCGATGACACACGCTTCGGCATGCGGCGCGCACGCAAGCCGGCAATGAATCGTTTCAGTTGTTTCCCGTGTTACTCAACCACAGCTGTCAGGAGGCAGACAAGGTGTCGTCGGCGGCCGCCGGCAGGCCCGTCTTGCGGCGGATGAGGGCGCGTTGCCGTCGTGGCGTGGCGTGGCGTGGCGTGGCGTGGTCGTCGGGGTGACCGGCGTCCCGGTGAACTTTCGGTCTGTGCGGTGTGGGTTCCCGCCTTGCTGGCGTGCTCACGGGTACGCCCCGCGCTCGGGTTTGTGAGCGCGGGGCGCGTGTGTGCCGGGATCCGGCGGAGGTCGTGGTGTGCCCGGCGGGTGTCTTACGGGGGCACATGCTGAACCGGAAGCGGTACGCGGGGCGATGCCACGGAACGACCTTGAGCCCCCGCCGGGCAGCGGAACAAGCGGTCCCGAAATCTGTCATCAACAAGCCGCGGGGTGTCATTCTCATGCAGTCCTGCAGCAATACGAAAGCCGGGCTTTCACGATGATCCGGGACGAAGTGCGCCGAGGGAGCCGTGCTTCCCTCGGGGGTGGTGCGTGCGCCGCCGGAGCACCCGCCACTTTCGCGCGGAGAACCACAGTCGGGTGGAGCGGTGCAGCCAAGAAGCCGTGGTCGCGGCGGACGGTCCGCACATCGGTGCCGAGGGTTGCGGCATGTTCGACGCGGTGCCGGCGGTAGCCGTGGAAGGGACGAGGCGCCTTCGCACCCTGTACGACCGCCGTCTGCTGTCGGCTCCCGGTCGTACGCAGAAGGTGGGGCTCAACAAGTCCAGTCGCCAAGCCGCTCGAAGAGCCACAACCGGATGGGTTCCTGCTGGCCGGTCGCTACTCCCTGCTCGACCATGCGCACGCCCTGCAGCGACTGCTGCCCATGGCAGAGGAGCAAGGCGTCGGCATGGTCGTAGGAGGTCCCTATAGCTCCGGCATCCTCGCCGACGGCACCCACTTCGAGTACGTCACTGCCCCGCCCGAGATCGTGGCAAAGGTCGAGCGGCTGAAGGAACTCACCAACAGGCACGGCGTGACCATCAAGGCCGCCGCCCTGCACTTCTCGCTGGCGCACCCGGTCGCCGACGCAGTGATCCCGGGCGCGACCCAGCCCGCCCACACCGTTGAAGACCATGCCGCGCTCAACGAGAAGGTGCCCGCCGAGTTCTGGGCCGATCTGCGTGCCTCCGGCCTGGTCAGCCCCATAGCGCCCCTGCCGGGCGGGGCGTAGGTCGCATCGCCGTCAACAGGCGTCCAACGAGTCCTGGAGGAGCGACATGGCATCCACATCGGTGAGCAGGGTCGTCCCGGCCTCTCCCGCACGCGTTTGGGAAGTGATCGGCGGGTTCGGATCGCTGCCCGACTGGCTGCCGTACATCCCCGAAAGCACCTTCTCGGAAGGTGGTCGAGTGCGGCACCTGAAGAACCCCGAAGGTGACCCCATCGTGGAGCGGCTGATGGCGTTCGACGAGGAGCAGCGGTACTACACCTACCACATCCTGCAGGCGCCCTTCCCGGTCGTCGACTACCTGTCGACCCTGCGGGTCTACGGGATCAGCGGCAACGAGAACGCCGCCGAAGTCCAGTGGTCCGGCCGCTTCGTTCCGAGCGGAGCCACGGACGAGGAGGTCGTCGACCTCTTCACGGGCATCTACCGTGACGGCCTGGACGCCTTGGTCAAGACCCTCGGTGGCTAGGAGCGCCGTCCTGAGCGCTGAGGGCACGATGCCCTCGATGAGGCCTGATCCTGCGGCGCCCTGTCCGCGCGACCGTCATGAAGGCGGCAGTTCACTGGAAGGGCGGGCGTCAGTCTTCGCGGCCGGGGAGCATGGTCAGGGCCTGGGAGCGCTGTGCGACGAGGCCGTCGTAGGTGCCGTCGCGCTCGGCCCAGCGGTGCATGAGGACGCCGTTCACGAGGACTTCGTTGGGGGTGGGGTCCTCGGAGAGCAGCTGCATGACCTCGGTGGCGAAGTCGTCGAGCGGCAGCGCGTGCGGGTTCACCTTCTCCTGGCCCGCAGTGGCGACGGCCGGGGGAACGAGCTCCACGACGCCGACACCTGTGCCGGCGAGCTGCGCGCGCAGTGCCTCGGAGTAGGCGTGCACCGCGGCCTTCGACGCGGCGTAGCTGGGCATGGGCGGGAACGGCAGGAAGGCGATGCCGGACGTGACCGTGATGAAGGTGCCGGCGCCCCGCCGGACCAGGTGCGGGGTGAAGGCGTCGATGACCCTGATGGTGCCGAGCAGGTTGGTGTCGATCGTCGTCTCCGTCGCCTCGAAGTGCGCGGGGTCGCGCAGATTCTCCAGGAGCATGACGCCCGACATCGTCACCACGGTGTCCAGCTCGGGGTACCGGGCCAGCACGGCGTCACGGGCAGCCGTTACGGAGAAACTGTCGGTGACGTCGATGTCGAACGTGGCGAAGCCTTGGGCGGCGAGGTCGGAGAGCGCCTGCGGGCTGCGCCCGCCGACGGCCACCGTGCTGCCCGCCGCCGCAAACCGGCGGGCCAGCTCTCGGCCGATTCCCGAGGTCCCGCCGACGATGAGAACGGCGCGATTGGAGAGATCCACGGGATCTTCCCTTCGGTGCAGGGCGCCAACGGCGCTAGGCCGCGGCGCAGACAGTGATGTCCGCTGTCTCTTTCGAAGCAGCGCAACCGAAGTCTCGACGGCATCCGCTGAATGAGGCAGGGCCCCCTTCTTCCCTGGTCCTGCCAGGGCCCCCTCTGAGGCACGCCCACCGCATTACGGTGTCGATATGAAGGACGAGGAATCCGGCAACCGGCTCGGCAGCTACCTTCGTGCCCGGCGCGAGCTGGTCTCCCCGGCACAAGCGGGGCTCCCGCCCGGCGGCAACCGCCGCGTCCCGGGCCTGCGCCGTGAGGAAGTCGCCCTGCTCGCCGGAATCAGCCCGGACTACTACCTGCGCCTGGAACGGGGCCGCGACAGGAACCCTTCGCCGCAGGTCCTCGCATCACTGGCACGCGTCCTGCAGCTCGACGACATCGAGCGGACGTATCTGCTCGGCCTCGCGGCGGCACGCCCCAGGGCGCCGCGCCGCAGCCGGCCCGAGCACGTGCCGGCGCGGGTGCACGAGCTGCTCGCCCACCTGCAGATCCCCGCGTTCGTCGAAGGACGCGCGTTCGATGTCCTGGCCTCCAACCCCATGGCCGTCGCGCTCTCCCCCCGCCTGCAGCCCGGCCAGAACCGGCTTCGTTCGCTTCTCCTCGATCCCGAGGAGCGAGCCTTCCAGCAGGACTGGACGAAAGCCACCGCCGATTTCGTCGCCGCCCTTCGCACCACCATCGGGGACGACACCGACGACCCCCGGTTCGTCGAGCTCGTCGGCGAGCTCGCACTGTCCAGCCGGCGCTTCCGCACCCTCTGGGCCCGGCACGACGTCCGCACTCTGGACGGTGGCACGACCACGGTGAACCACCCCGTCGTCGGTGAACTACGCCTCCACCGCGACAAACTCGCGATCGGCGATGTCATCCTCGTCGTCTACTACCCCGACAAGGGCGGCGACAGCGACGAGAAACTGCAGCTCCTTGCCGCACTCTCACGCACCGATTCCGCCGGCACGGCACCCGACAGGCCGACGGACAGCCCGCACCCGTAGGTCTCCTGACCTTCACGCGCCGTCCCGGCGTCGCAACCGGACCAAGCGGAGGGCAGTGCAGGAGCCGCCACCTGAACCGGGCCCCGACATCCAGGGTTCGCACAGGTATCCCAGGGAAACGTGGCAGGCTGGTCGGCATGTGCGGCCGCTATGTCTCCACCCGACGCCCCGAGGACCTGGTGAAGCAGTTCCGGGTCACCGAATGGAACCCCGAAGCCCTCGTGGCGCCGAACTGGAACGTCGCCCCGACCAACCAGGTGTGGAGCGTCTTCGAGGGCGTCGACCGGGAGACCGGGGCGCTGGAGCGGCAGCTGCGGCCGCTGCGGTGGGGTCTGGTCCCGTCCTGGGCGAAGGACCCGGCGATCGGTTCCAAGATGATCAACGCGCGGATGGAGACGGTCCACGAGAAGCCCGCCTACCGCCGTGCCTTCACCAAGCGCCGCTGCCTGCTGCCGGCCGACGGCTACTACGAGTGGGTGCCCGTCCCGTCCACCGAGGACAAGAAGGCGCACAAGCAGCCCTACTTCGTCAGCCCGGAGGGCAGTGACCAGGGCATGGCCTTCGCGGGCCTGTACGAGTGGTGGCGGAACAAGGCGGTCGTCGGTGACGACGACCCGGGCGCCTGGCTGGCCACGTGCACGATCATCACCACCGAGGCGACCGACGCCGCCGGCCGGGTCCACCCTCGGATGCCGTTGACCATCGCGGCCGCCGACTACGACGCCTGGCTCGACCCCGAGCACCAGGACCCCGACGAACTCCGCGCCCTGCTGACCGCGCCCGCCGATGGCCACCTGTCGGTCAGGCCCGTGTCACTGAAGGTCAACAGCGTCCGGAACAACGGTCCGCACCTCTTGGACGCCTCCGAGTTCGAAGGCTGATCCCCCCCGGCAGCGAAGGGCTGTGATCAGCGCGAGCAGTCGACTCAGGCGGTGGAGGGCCGGACCTCGACAGGAGCGGGCCGCTTGCCCAGGTTTCGCCAGGCAATGGCGCCCACGATGGGGAACAGGACCATGATGACCAGCCAGCCCACCTTGGGCAGGGTTCGAATCCGTGCGGCAGGGGTCCTGATGCAGTCGACCAGGGCATAGACGTACAACGCCGCGACGATTACGTACATCGCGTAGACCGGCACTGACGTCATCGGGTCACCTCATGTGCAAGGGCGGCTGCTCGCTTGTGTGCGGCACGGCCTGGCCCCACTGGATGGTCATATTAACGGGCATCCCAAGGGGCGGAAGAAACCCTCGGACGGCCTACGGCCACGAGGGAAGACACGACACGCGCGGTGACGGTTCCGTTGCGCCGGCGCGTTCCGGCACGGCACGGGACCCCGGCAGATGGCGGCCGGGGTCCCGTGCTGGGGGTGTGTCTCGTTCCCAGGATTCAACGACCGGCAGTAGAGGGCGTCACGGCCCGAGGGCGGGGTGCGTGATTTCGCGGAGCGGCTCGTCGCCCTTGCCCCATTTAGATGCCGTATGTAATCTATTGTTGTAGGTCCGGCCGCAGGCAGTGCTGTCCAGCGTGGGGGTTTCCTCCTCGGTAGGTGACGGACCTCCGGACACCGGCCTTGCCCGCGTGCCACCGGGGATCCCGAGCCCGCACCGGCAACACCGGCGAAGAAGAGGCGAAGAATCGATGACCACGATTTTGATCACGACAGCCAACGGGGAGACCGGCCGACCGATGGTCGACTACCTGCTCACGGAGGGCTTCCACGTGCGCGCCATGGTCCGCACGGACGACGAGCGGGCACAGCGGCTGCGCGACAAGGGCGCCGAGGTCGTATTCGGAGACCTGCTCGACCTCCGCGACGTCCGTAGGGCCATGGAAGGCGTCCAGCGCGCCTACTTCAACTACCCGCTCGGTGAGGGACTGGTGGAGGCCGCGGTGATGTTCGCTCAGGCCGCCAAGGAGGAGGACCTCGAGCTCATCGTGAACATGTCGCACTTCCAGTCCCGCCCCCACGCACGCAGCAAGGCCACGCAGAACCACTGGCTCTCCGAGCAGATCTTCGACTGGTCGGGAGTCCCCACCACTCACCTGAGGGTCACGTTCTTCATGCAGTGGCTGCTCTACATCTCCGGGCTGATCCGCTACGGCCGCTACGCGATGCCGTTCGACAAGGAGAGCCGCTTCGCCCCGATCGCGGGCCGCGACATCGCGCTGACCGCTGCCAACATCTTCGCCTCGCCCGAAGAGCACGGTGGGCGGGTCTACGCCCTGACCGGCCCTGTGGAATACAGCCACGAAGAGCTCGCGGCCGAGGTCGGCCGGGTGCTGGGCAAGGACCTTCCGTTCGAGCAGGTCACCGTGGCCACCTTCCTGGAAATGCTCGGTATCGGGCAGGACATGGCGAAGCTCAAGCACTTCGAGGCTGTGACCCTCGACCAGCAGGAGGGCCGCCTGGCGGGCATCACTGATACGGCCCCGCGCATCAACGGGCAGCCGCTCACGACGGTCGAGGAGTTCATCACCGAACACCGCTCGGCGTTCGAGCTCGACTACATCAAGCCGAGCGCGTAGTCGGCCGGCCTGAGATCGCCCGCAGCACGGCGAGCCGTCCAACGCCGGCACCTTACGCGGCGGACCTCAGTGGTCAGCTCGTTCCTTCCCGGTGGGTCGGATCGTCGGAGTCGCCGCCGGGGAGGTCGACAAGGATCACTGCCACGTCGTCGCTCAAGTGGCCCTCGGTGTGGTGGAGCAGCCGCTGGTGCAGTCGTGCCAGGAACTCCTCCGGGGTGGCGGCGTGTAGCGCTTCCATGGCCTCGGGCAGAGCGAAGAATTCGTCGTCGCGGTTGCGGGCTTCGATGACGCCGTCGGTGTAGAGCAGCATCCGGTCGCCGGGGAGGAACGGATGGCTCTCCGCCTTGGGCGGAGGTCCGGTGTAGAGGTCTTCCAGGCCGAAGGGCGGCAGCGGGCAGGACGGCGTCAGGGCTTGCACTGTGCCCTGGTGGAGCAGCAGCGGCGGCGGGTGGCCA
>NZ_JARAVO010000296.1:0-10176 GCF_033792805.1 Streptomyces sp. PA03-1a | reverse complement strand
CACCAGCATCCCCCCACACCCCCCGACCGGCGAATTCAGACACCACGGACCCCCGCACACCCGCGCACCGGGTCGCCCGTCGCCGTCCGCGGGACACTGGAGGCAGGGACGCAGACGGCGGGGCCGGTCCGGCCGGCGACCGCGTGACGGCCGTGCCCGCGGGCGCCTGTGCCTGGACCTCCGCCCGGATGTCGTGGCAGGCGGGGGACATCGGGAGGGCCTCGGCCGAACTCGTGGCGCGGGGCGCGGCGTTCGAGCCGCGCGCGGCGTACGGCAAGGGCCGGCCGGTCCGCTGAGCCACTGTCCGTGGGAGCCGCCATGAGTTCGACCGCGATCGCAGACTACGCACTGATCTCCGACCGGCACTCCGCCGCGCTGGTGAGCCGGGACGGCTCCGTCGACTGGTTGTGCTTCCCCCGGTTCGACAGCCCCTCGGTCTTCGCGCGACTGCTGGACGGCGCGGCCGGTCACTGGTCGGTCCGGCCGTCGGTCCCGTACGAGGCGACGCGGACGTACGTGGACCGTTCCATGGTGCTGGAGACCACCTTCCGCACCGACTCGGGAACGGCCACGCTCACGGACGCCCTGCTGACCGGCCCGCACGGTGACGAGCACAGCCTCGGGGCCGGCGCGCCGCACCTGCTGGCCCGCAGGCTGACCTGCGCCGAGGGTGAGGTGCCGGTGGAGACGGAGTACCGCCCGCGACCGGAGTACGGGCTCGTCGCGCCGATCCTGTCGGGGACCGAGGGCGGGGTCACGTCCCGGGGAGGGGCCGAGTGGCTGGTGCTGACCACTCCGTACCGCATGGACTTCGCGGACGCCACGGCCCACGGGACCTTCACCCTGCGGGCCGGCGAGTCCGTCTGCTTCGGCCTGCACCGTTCGACGCTCGAGGAGCCCCCGGCCCACGTCTGGACGCAGGAGGACCTGTCCGGCCGCCTGGACTCCACGATCGCTGCGTGGCAGTCGTGGTCGGACATGCACCAGGCCTACGACGGGCCCTGGCGTGACCTGGTGCAGCACAGCGGCCGGGTGCTGCAGGCGCTGTCGTTCCAGCCCAGCGGCGCCATCGTCGCCGCCGCGACCACCTCGCTGCCGGAGGGCGTGGGCGGCGAGCGCAACTGGGACTACCGCTACACCTGGGTCAGGGACGCCTGCCTGACCATGGAGGCCCTGTGGGTGGCGGCCTGCCCCGACGAGGCGCACGACTTCTTCGCCTTCCTGGCGACCGCCGCGCCGTCGCTGAGCGAGGACCGGACGCTGCAGATCATGTTCGGGGTGGGCGGCGAGCACGACCTGAGCGAGCGCACCCTCCCCCATCTGCGGGGATGGCGGAACAGCCGGCCGGTGCGGGTGGGCAACGGCGCGTGGTGCCAGCAGCAGATCGACGTCTACGGGGAGCTCCTCGAGGCCGCCTACCGCCTCGCGGACCAGTTGCACCGGATCGATGACGACACCCGGCGTTTCCTCGTCGCGTGCGCGGACGCCGCGGCGGAGCGGTGGACCGACAAGGACCAGGGCATCTGGGAGGTCCGTGGCGAGCCCCGCCACTTCCTGTACTCCAAGGTCATGTGCTGGGCGGCGCTGGACCGGGCGGTGCGGCTCGCCGACCGCCTGGGCGCGCGCCGGGACAAGGTGGCGGCCTGGCGGAGGACCCGGGACGAGATCCACCGGACCGTGCTGCGGGAGGGCTGGAACGAGGAGGCGGGCGCCTTCACGCAGTACTTCGGCTCGACCGCCCTCGACGCGTCGAACCTGATGATGCCGATCGTCGGTTTCCTGCCCGCCGACGACCCTCGGATCCGCGCCACCATCGACGCGACGGAGCGGAGGCTCACCGACGCCGCGGGACTGGTCTACCGGTACCGCACGGCGGAGGGGGTGGACGGCCTCGCCGGCGAGGAGGGCACCTTCCTGCTGTGCACCTTCTGGCTGGCCCAGGCGCTGGCCCTGTCCGGCCAGGCCGAACGGGCCAGCGACGTCTTCGCCCGGGCGGCGGCGTACGTCAACGACGTGGGCCTGCTGGCGGAGGAGATCGACCCGGCCACCGGTGAACTGCTCGGCAACTTCCCGCAGGCGTTCAGTCACATCGGCCTGGTCAACGCCGCCTGGGCGATCAGTGAGGCCCGGCAGCCCATCGCCGCATGACGATCCGTCAGGAGACTTCTTCCGTGGCGGGATCGCCCGGGGGCGGAGGCATGACTCACGAAGCGGGCCCGGGGCCTTTCATCGGGGGCCACTCCGGGGCCCCGGGCCGCTGACCACATCAGACACCCGTCGAGGGGTTCCTGCGAGCCGGACTGACCCACCCGGGCTCAACCGGACACGGCCACAGGCAGCGTGACTCGGTGTCCGAAGCCGGTCGCACCCCGGGGTCCTTCGACACGATCGGCGCCGGCCGGGAAGGGGGGCCAGGCCGGCGCCGGATCGAAGCGGGGCCGTTCTCCTGCTCGGCGGCACTCCGTGGGGGCGGACCGCTCCGCGTCCCCGTGGAGTCCCGTGGCAGGTCTCCCGCGCCTGGTCCAACCGTGAACCGGAAGCGGTCATTCCCCGTCGTCCTCCCCTGTCGTCCTCCCCTGTCGCCATCCCCCGTCGCGGCCGGTGCCCGGGTGACGCGTCTGCCAGTCGGCGGCGAGCAGACCGAACAGCAGGTCGTCGGTCCACTCCCCCTTGATCCAGGTGTGAGCGGGGCGACGGCCCTCCAGCCGGAACCCGGCACGCTCCAGCAGACGTGCCGAGGCGGTGTTCCGCGCGTCGCACTCGGCGGAGACGCGGTGCAGGCCGCTCACGGTGAAGAGCCGGTCCAGCAGCGCGGTGACGGCCTCGGTGGCGTAGCCGTCGCCCTGGTGCGCTCGGGCGAGGGTGAAACCGAGGTCGGCCTGCATCCGGTTGTTGTGCAGGCACACGCCGATGTCGCCGATCAGCTCGCCGGTGGCGGCGAGCTCCACCGCGTACTGGAACCAGCCGGGCTCCTCCGGATCCCCCGCGGCGAACCGCGCGACGAGGTCCGCGGCCGTCTGAGGGGACACCGGCTCGCTCCAGCCCTGGTAGCGGGCGACGGCGGGGTCGGACCGGTAGGCGGCCAGGGCCGGCGCGTCACCGGGGCGGAACCGGCGTACGCGCAGCCGGGAGGTCTCCAGGAACACGCCTGCGATGCTCTCATGCCGCGGCATGCCTTCCGACGCCCCTCCCGGCGCCGCCACGCCCGTTGCGTTGGTGCTCACCCGTCACAGGCACGATGCTGGTCAGTGGATGCCCTGGCCGAGCCCGGTTCCCCCGCCCCCGCGGGGGAAAGAACCTAGCGAGGGCGAGATGACAGCCATGGAGCCACTTCCCACCGCCGCCGGTGGACAGCCGGAATCCCTGGGCACCGACGGCGCCACCGCCTACACCGCCTCCGCCACGCTCGACGACCACGGGATCGTCACCGGCTGGAGCGCCCAGGCCCACCACCTGCTCGGCCACACGCCCGCCGAGATCATCGGTCATCCCGCCACGCTGTTGCTCGCCGGACCCCCGCCGCACGTGCCGTCGCCCCCCTCCACGCCACGCTGGGCCGGGACCCTCGCGCTCCGCCACCGGGACGGACACACCCTGCGCCTGCGACTGCTCGCCCACCACCGCGAGACCGCCGGCCGGCCGCCGGGCGGCACCGGGCCCGGGCACGACGGCGACGCGCACGACAGGAGCGGCTGGCTCGTCGTCGCGGCGGTCCCCGGGTCCTCCGGCGACCCGCCGGCGCACGACGCGGTGTGCGGCTGGGCGTTCACCCAGTCCCCCTGCCCGCAGGCCGTCTTCGACACCGGGCTACGGCTGACGCGGGCCAACGCCGCCTTCGAGGACACCCTGGGACTGCGCGAGGCCGAGATGCGCGGCCTGCGGTTGGCCGACCTCGCCCCCGGTGACACGGCCCGGCAGACGGAAGCCCACATGCGGAGCGTCCTGACCAGCGGGCGCCCGCAGCACGCTCCGGCCCCCTTCACCGCGGACGGCTCCACCGCCACCGGAGACGACGGCGGCCCGGGCACCGCGCCGGGGGACGGCGCCGACGGGAAGCACGCCCTGCAGGCGACCCTCACCCCGCTCACCGACCCCGCGGGGACCGTGAGCGGGGTGGTGCTCACCACGCACCCGGCCGGGGAGGACCCCGAGGTGCGGCGCCGTTCGCAGCTCCTGCACGACGCCGCGACCCGCATCGGCACGACCTTGGACACCACCCGCACTGCCCAGGAGCTCACCGACCTCGTGGTGCCCGAGCTCGCCGATTACGCCGCCGTCGACCTGATCGAGCCCTCCAGCGGCGCCCGGGCCGCTGGGTCGGACGGTCCGGTCACCGTGACCCGCACCGCCGCCAGGTCCATCCTGCCCGGCACCCCCGAGGCCCTCATCGCCCTCGGCGACACCGCGACCTACCCCCCGGGGTCCCCTCCCGCGCAGACGCTGGCCACCGGCAAGGCCGCGCTGTACGACATCACCGAGGCCACCCTCGCCCGCTGGGCCGCCCAGGACCCCCGGGCCGCGTGGATCCGCGAGGCGGGCACCCACTCGGTCATCGCGATCCCCCTCACGGCCGGGGGCGGCACCCTCGGGCTGGCCGTCTTCAGCCGCCACCGCAATCCGGTCCCCTTCACCGCCGACGACCTCGCCCTCACCGAGAAGCTCGCCCACCGGGCCGCCACGGCGATCCACAACGCCCGCCGCTACGCCCGCGAGCGCACGACGACAATGACGCTGCAGCGCAGCCTGCTGCCGCACACCCTGCCCGAGCAGGACGCTCTGGACATCGCCACGCGCTACCTGCCCGCGACGACGCACGCCGGGGTGGGCGGTGACTGGTTCGACGTGATCCCCCTGTCCGGCGCCCGTGTCGCCCTCGTGGTCGGCGACGTCGTCGGGCACGGCATCCGCGCGTCGGCCACGATGGGGCGGCTGCGCACCGCGGTGCGCACCCTCGCCGACGTGGACCTGCCACCCGACGAGCTCCTCACCCACCTCGACGACCTGGTGATCCACCTCTGCTCCGACGACGCCGGGGAGGACCAGGACGCGGAGACCGCGGGCGGGATCGGCACCACGTGCCTGTACGCGGTGTACGACCCGATCACGCGCCAGTGCAGCCTCGCCCGCGCGGGGCACCCTCCGCCCGCCGTCGTGACCCCCGACCACGCCGTCCACTTCCTGGACGTCCCCGCCGGCCCCCCGCTGGGCCTGGGCGGGCTCCCGTTCGAGACGATGACCACGAACCTCCCCGAGGGCACGGTCCTCGCCCTCTACACCAACGGGCTGCTGGACCCGCACCACAACGACATCGACCAGTCCCTGGACAAGATGTTCACGGCCCTCGCGCACCCGACCTCGTCGCTGGACACGGTCTGCGACCGGGTCCTGACCACCCTCATCACGCACCGCCCGACCGACGACATCGCCCTCCTGGTCGCCCGGACCCGCACCCTGCCCTCCGACCACATCGCCACCTGGCAGCTGCCCAACGACCCCGCCACCGTCGCGCACGCCCGCCACCACACCACGTCGCAGCTGACGACGTGGGGCCTGGAGGAGACCTCGTTCACCACCGAACTGCTCGTCAGCGAGTTGGTCACCAACGCCATCCGCTACGGCAAGCCGCCCATCCAGCTGCGCCTGATCCACAACAACACGGCGCTCATCACCGAGGTCACGGACACGAGCAACACCACCCCGCACCTGCGCCGTGCCCGTACGTACGACGAGGGCGGGCGGGGTCTGCTCCTCGTGGCGCAGCTCGCCCAGCAGTGGGGCACCCGTCACCATCCGCGCGGCAAGACGATCTGGACCGAACAGGTCCTGACGCCCGCCTGACGACCACGGCCACACATACCCCCACCCCGTATCCGCGTACTGCCCTCGCGAACCTTGGCACATACCCCTAGGGGGTATAGCGTGGAGCAACGCGCCCGCCCGGCACGTCGTCCCCATGCCACGGCACCCATGGAGCAGCCTTGAACACCGGAACGAAGATCACCGCGTTCGCCGTCGCCCTGGCGGCCTCGTTCGGCACCGCCTACGGCGTGGGTGCGGCCTTCGACCCGGTCCGCCCACCGGTGGCCGGCGTGAACGCGCCGGGGCCGGGACACGCGCACGACACCGCCGACGGCGAGGGCGCCGCCCAGCCCGCGGGAGGCCTGGCGATCAGCGAGGCGGGCTACACCCTGGACCTCCGCACGCCACGCGTCGGTTCCGGTCGCCCGGCCGAACTGCGCTTCCTCATACGCGACGCCGACGGCCACCCGCTCACCTCGTACCGGCGGGCTCACGAGAAGGAGCTGCACCTGATCGTCGTCTCACGCGACCTGATGTCCTACCGCCATCTGCATCCGGTCCGGGCCGCCGACGGCACGTGGAGCACCCCCGTCAGCCTCCCCCGGGCCGGGGACCACCGGGTCTTCGCCGACTTCACGCCCGCCGCGAAGGGCAGCCGGAACCTCACGCTCGGCGCGGACCTCTCCGTGGCCGGGGACCACCGGCCCGGCAGCCCCGCGCCGGTCTCCCGGACGGCGACCGTCGACGGCTACACCGTGACGCTCCACGGCGGCCTGCGACCCGGCGCCGCGCGGGAGCTCCGGCTGACGGTGACGAAGGACGGCCGCGAGGTCACCGACCTGCAGCCCTACCTCGGCGCGTACGGCCACCTGGTCGCCCTGCGCGCCGGCGACCTGGCGTATCTGCACGTGCACCCCGGCGGCGCCCCGGGCGACGGCGCAACCGCGCCCGGGCCGGACGTCTCCTTCACCACCACGGCCCCGAGCGCGGGCACGTACCGGCTCTTCCTCGACTTCAAGCACCAAGGAACGGTCCGCACCGCCGCGTTCACGGTCACGGCCGGTCCGGACGACGGCCATGCCGACACGGACGGCGGCGGGACGGGCGGCCACGACCACGGCGACTGACGTCGGGCGTGGCTCGGCAGGGCCCTCAGCCGGAGCGGCGCCGCAGGCGACGGGCGCCGAGGAAGGCGGCCGCGCCGGCGGCCAACGCGCCCCCGGCGGCGCCGGCCAGAGCGCCGACGCCCGGCCGGTGCTCGCCGGAACCGGTGTCGGCCAGCGCCGGGCGGCCGGACTCGGCGGCGGTGGCGGCCTGGAGGATCAGGTCGGCGACGGCGTCGGGACGTGCGATCAGGGACACGTGGCAGGTGTCGAGCTCCACGGTGTGGGAGTGGGCGCGCTCCGCCTGGAAGCGCTCCTGGTCCGGGTTGATCGTCATGTCCTGGCGGCCGACGAGGGCCCAGGACGGGATCGTCTTCCAGGCCGCGACCTTGGCCTTCTCCGAGAACGCGGTGGTGGCCGCGGGCCGCTGGGTGACCGCCAGCAGGTTCGCCTGGCTCTCCGGCAGGCAGGCGGCGAACACCGGGTGCACCTTGTCGCGCTTGAGGTAGAGGTCGGTACCGCTGACTCCCCCGCCCGCCCGGAACGGCACGGACTTGGTGGCGGTGCCCAGCGCGCTGGGGAACCGCTCGGCCAGCGACATCCCGCTCTCACCGACGTCGGGCATCAGCGCGGAGACGTACACCAGCGACTTCACCTGGGGGTTCCCCGCCGCGGCGGAGCTGATCACCGCGCCGCCGTAGGAGTGGCCTGCCAGGACGATGGGGCCCTTGATGCTCTCCAGTACGGAGGCGATGTAGGTGGAGTCGCTGTACAGCCCGCGCAGCGGGTTCGCGGGGGCGATGACGGGGTAACCGCGGCTCTCGAGCCGCTCGATCACCCCGTTCCAGCTGGAGGCGTCCGCGAACGCCCCGTGGATCAGGACCACCGTCGGCTTCGTCCCGGTCGTGTCCCCGTCCGCGGCGGCCGGAGCCGCGGCGGACGCGCAGAAGGCCAGGGCGCAGCCGGCCGCGGCGACGTGGGCGCGGCGTATGCGACGCCGCGAGCGGGAATCCAGAGTTGCCGCCATGCCGTATCTCGCTTTCCTCGGTGCTCAGGGCGGAGGCCCTACGGCACCTGAGTGTTCACGGCTCGGCGGCGACAGGCCCGGCCGCGTATGCCGACCGGGTCACGCCCGTGGGCCGTCGGGGTGAAAGCTGCCCCGAGGGGGTGTGCGGCCCGCGGGGCGCGCCGTGCGGCCGGGCCGCGGGGGCGGTTCCGGGTCGGACGGCGACGGCCTCGCTCATCTCCTCTTCCGCCTCGCGCTCGGCCCCATGAGGGAGCGCGGGGGCTGCCTCGGCACCGACTCGGCGACGCCCTTCCTGCTCGACAAGTCGACCGCCAGCCGCCGGATCGCGGTACTGGAGCGCAACTACAACGCGGCCGCCGGGACGCTGCGTGCCATCGGCGCGGTCTTCGTGCAGCGGAGCCGGATCCTGCGTCAGTCGTGGTCCAGGAAGCGGTGCGGATGCGCCGGGTAGACGCCCATGATCCGCACCTCGGAGGAGAAGAAGCGCAGCTCCTCCAGGGCCAGGGCCACTCCGCTCTCCTCGGGGTGGCCCTCGATCTCGATGTAGAAGCGGCTGGCCTTCAGCCCCGCGCCCACCTGGTAGCTCTCGATCTTGGTGAGGTTCACCGCGTTGCTGGAGAAGCCGCCGAGCGCCTTGTAGAGCGCGCTCGGGATGTTGCGCACCGAGAAGAAGAGGCTGGTCATCATGGGCGTGCCCGAGTCCGGCGGGAACACGGCGTCGCGGGAGAGGACGACGAAGCGGGTGGTGTTGTCGGAGGTGTCCTCCACGCCGCCGCGCAGCACCTGCAGCCCGTACAGGTCCGCCGCGCCGGGCGGAGCGAGCGCCGCGTGCCGCGGGTCGCCGAGCTCCGCGACCTCGCGGGCGGCGCCCGCGGTGTCGTCGCTCACCAGCGTCTGCCAGCCGCCCTCGCGGATGATCTTCCGGCACTGCCCCAGGGCGTGCACATGGCTGCGGACGCACACGACGTCCTCCAGCGTGGCCCCGGGCACGCCCATCAGGTCGAAGCGGATCGGCAGGAAGTACTCCGCGATGATCGAGAGGTCCGCCTCCGGCAGCAGGTGGTGGACGTCCGCGACGCGACCGGCGGCAGAGTTGTCCACGGGGATCACGGCCAGGTCCGCGCTCCCCACCGCGACCGCCTCCAGCGCCTGCTCGAACGTCGTGCAGGGCAGCTCCCGGCTCTCGGGGTACAGCCTGCGGGCCGCGGCGGCGGAATTGGATCCGGGTTCTCCCTGGTAGGCGATGGTCACCATGTGCGCGTCGGTATCTCCGGATCGGTGGGCTGTGCGTGCGGCGGGGCCGTCCTCGCATGCTACTGCGCGCCGCGCGCGCAACCCGTTCCCGTCCGAGGGCCGGACGGCCGTGGCCGGCGCGCGGCCCCGGCTCACCCCGGGCGCGGGCGGGTGGCCCACGGGCGGCCCCCACCGCCCGTGGGTCCCGCGCCGGCCCCGGCGGCCGGCGCGGGGATCATCACCACGGCAACTGCGCGGTGAGGTCGCCGAAGGTGCCGGTCGGGCCGTCCGGGCCGACCGTGGCGTAGCGCACGATCGCCTCGGCGCCCTCCTCCGGGGTCTGGATGCCGTGCCCGCTCAGACCGTGCAGGTCGGTGGCGCTGAACCCGGGCTCGACGGCGTTGACGCGCATGTGGGGCAGGCCCTTGGCGTACTGCACCGTGAGCATGTTCACCGCCGCCTTCGACGCGGAGTAGACGGGCGTGACGTACCGCGACTCGTTCTTCCCGGGGTCGAGGACCGTGCCGAAGGAGCCGAGCCCGCTGCTGACATTGACGATGACCGGCGCGGCGGACTCCCCCAGGAGAGGGAGGAAGGCGTGCGTCACGCGCACCAGGCCGACGACGTTGACGTCGAGGACGGTCGCCATGTGGGCGCCGGAGGCCTCCGCGGCGCCGACCATGCCCTCGAAGACGCCCGCGTTGTTCACCAGGACGTCGAGCCGGCCCTCGCGGCGCCGCAGCTCCTCGGCCGCCGCGGTCACGGAGGCGTCGTCGGTGACGTCGAGCAGGAGCAGCTCCGCCCCGAGCTCGTCGGCGGCCGCCCGTCCGCGGACGGCGTCCCGGGAGCCGATGTAGACGGTGTGCCCGAGCTTGATCAGACGGCGGGCGGTCTCGCGGCCGAGGCCCTTGTTGCCGCCGGTGACGAGCGTGATGGTCATGGGGTGCTCCCTTGCTGGTGCGCGCGACGCACGGGTGACCGCGCGCCGACGTGTCGGGGGGTGTGGTGGGGGGT
>NZ_JARAVO010000295.1:0-10180 GCF_033792805.1 Streptomyces sp. PA03-1a | reverse complement strand
GTCGGGGGCGTCGGCGGTGTCGGAGGCGTCGGCGGTGTCGGGGGCGTCGGCGGTGTCGGGGGCGTCGGCAGCGGCCCGGTGAAGATCACCCCCGGCACGGCCGGTCCGGGCGGCGACGTCGACGTCCGCACCGACCAGTGCGACCGCGCCAAGACCGGCACCGTCAGCTCCTCCGCGTTCGTCACCCCGGTCACACTCGCCCCGGCCAGCGACGGCGGGATGTACGCCTCCGCCGTGGTCCGATCCGGGCTGACCCCGGGCTCCTACCGGGTCTCCATCACCTGCGACGGCAAGTCCCACGAGGGCACGCTGGAGGTCACCGAGGCCGCCTCCGGCTTCCCGTCCGCTCCTGTCCCCGCGGGCGGCGGCGCCATGGCGGCGCACCCGGCCGCGGCGGAGGAGCAGCAGCCGGCGGGCGTGCCCGGCATCGTGGCGGCCGGGGTCCTGGCCGTGGCAGGGGCCGCGGGACTGGTCGTGCACCGTCGCCGCACCCGGGACTGACCCGGTGCAGGGACGTACTGTCGCGACCCTCGCGACCATCGTGGTGCTCGGCGCGGCGTGGCTGAGGGGATACGTCCACCCGGGCCCACCGGGCTCCGGGTCGGGCGCCCCCGCGACCGCCGCGACCGCGGACGCCGCAGCCGCGGGGCGGCCCGCCCAGGTCTACGCGGCGCACACGCCGCTGTCCCCGGCGCGCCCCCTGCGGATCGACATCCCCACGGCCGGCATCCACGCCAAGCTGGTGGAACGGGGGCTCACCGCCGACGGCGCGGTGGACCCGCCGCCGTTCACCACGCCGAACGTGGCCGGCTGGTACGGGCGCGGTCCCGCCCCCGGGGACGCGGGGGCGGCGCTGATCGTCGGACACGTCGACACCCGCACCAAGGCGGCGGTCTTCTACGCCCTGAGCACCGTCACCCAGGGCGACCTGGTGGAGGTCACCCGCTCGGACGGCTCGGTCGCCGAGTTCGCCGTCGAGGGCGTGGAGATCGTCGACAAGACGGGCTTCCGCCCGGACCGGGTGTACGGCTCGGGGGTCCGCCCCGAGCTGCGGCTCATCACCTGCGGCGGCACCTTCGACCACGCCACCCAGTCCTACTCGGCGAACGTCGTGGTGTACGCGGCGCTGACCGGCTCGCACACCCGGGCGTGACCGGCCCCGGCCCGACGGGGCGTCAGATGCCCAGATCGCGGATGAGCTTGGCGACGTGGCCGGTGGCCTTGACGTTGTACCAGGCGTGCTCGACCTTGCCCTGCTCGTCGACGACGACGGTGGAGCGGATCACCCCGGTCACCACCTTGCCGTACAGCTTCTTCTCGCCGAAGGCGCCGTACGCCTCCAGCACCGACTTGTCGGGGTCGGCGAGCAGGGTGACCTTCAGGGACTCCTTCTCGCGGAACTTGGCCAGCTTCTCCGGCTTGTCGGGCGAGATCCCGATGACGTCGTAGCCGGCGCCCGCGAGCAGGTCGAGGTTGTCGGTGAAGTCGCAGGCCTGCTTGGTGCAACCGGGCGTGAGGGCGGCCGGGTAGAAGTACACGACGACCTTGCGACCCGCGTGGCCGGCGAGGGAGACCTCGTTGCCGTCGGCGTCGGGAAGGGTGAAGGCGGGGGCGGTGTCGCCGGGCTGGAGGCGCTCGCTCATGGTGCAGTTCTCCGATTCGGGGTGCCGACGGGCATCGGCACGGACGGGCTGACAGACTGTCTGCACGGTACCGGTCGACAAGGACGATGGAGGCGGAGCAGTGTCGGATGGCAGGAGTCCTGCTCAGATCGAGGCGGACATCGCCCTCAAGCGGCAGGCGCTCGCCGCGACGCTGGACGAGATCGCGGTGCGGGTGCACCCCAGCACGATCGCGGCGGACGCCAAGGCGAAGGTCGCCTCCGCGGTGGACCGCACCGCGGGCCGTGCGTACGTGGCGGTCAACCGGGGTGTGACCGAGCTGCGGGGCCACTTCGTGGCGGAGGACGGCGCGCCGCGCGTGGAGCGCATCGTGCCGGTCGCGGTGGCGGCGGTGGCGCTGGTCGCCGTGGTGGCCGGGCTCTCACTGCGCCGGCGACGCCGGTAACGTCGTACCTGTGAGTTCGAATACGCATGACAAGCTGCCCATCCGCATGCTGCACGACCGCGTGCTGGTGCGCTCCGACGTCCCCGAGGGTGAGCGGCGCTCCGGCGGCGGCATCCTGATCCCCGCCACGGCGGCCGTCGGCAAGCGGCTCGCCTGGGCCGAGGTCGTCGCGGTGGGACAGAACGTACGGACCGTGGAGGTCGGCGACCGGGTGCTCTTCGACCCGGAGGACCGGGCCGAGGTCGAGGTGCGCGGCACGGCGTACGTGCTGATGCGTGAGCGGGACCTGCACGCGGTGGCGGCGGAGCGGCTGCAGGGCTCGGAGGACTCCACCGGCCTCTACCTCTGATTTGTTATCGTCGTGTTCGTCCCCTGACGAGACGCGCCGTACCAGGGCCCATGCAAAGACGACGCCTTCTGACCCCTTGAGGATCGTGGAGGTGCCCGTCATGGCATGGGTCCTGTTGTGTGCCGCCGGCCTGCTCGAGGTCGGCTGGTCGATCGGCATGAAGTACACCGACGGCTTCACCCGGCTGTGGCCCAGCGTCGGCACGGGGCTCGGCATCGTGGCGAGCATGCTGCTGCTGTCGTACGCGGCGAGGACGCTGCCGATCGGCACCGCCTACGGGGTGTGGGTCGGGATCGGGGCAGCCGGCGCGGCGGTGCTCGGCATCGTCGTGCTGGGTGAGCCGGCGACCGCCGCCCGGATCTTCTTCATCTGCCTGCTGCTGGTGTCCGTGGTCGGCCTGAAGGCGACCTCGGGGCACTGACCTGCGCTGACCAGGCCGCACCGGGCCACGCCGGGCGCCGCCGGGGGAACCCCGGCGGCGCCCGGCCCCGTGTCTACGGGAAGTCGTCCCCGCCGCCGGGGTCGCCGTCCAGGCCGCCGATGGGCAGTCCGCCGCCCTCGGTGCCGCCGTCCTCGCCGGGGCTGGCCGGGCCGCTGGGCTCGGTCGGCGCCTCGCTGGTGGGCGGTTCCTCCGTGCCGGGCGGCTCGGAGGACTCCGGCGGGGCCGAGGTCGTCGGCGGGGCCTGGGCACCGGGCTCCAGCCGCAGCTTGAAGTTCTTCGCCGGCTTACCCTCCAGCGCGTCGGCCGTGTACTGGGCCCAGATCTGCGTGGGGTAGCCGCCGCCGTTGACCCGGGGCAGTCCCGTGACGTTGTAGAGCTTCTTCTGGGCGCCGGTCTGGGAGTCCTGGCCCATCACGGCGACGACGGTGGCCAGGTCCGGGGTGTAGCCGGCGAACCAGGCGGCCCTGTCCTCCTCCGCCGTGCCGGTCTTGCCCGCGGCGGGCCGGCCCGCGGCCTGCGCCGCGGTGGCGGTGCCGCCCCGGACCACCGAACGCAGGATGGAGGTCGTGGTGTCCGCGGCCTCGCGGTGGACGGCCTGGGTGGGCCGGCGCGTGGGCAGCTGCACGTCGTGCCCGTTCTTGGTGATCTTCACCACCATGGTGTACGGGACGTAGCGGCCGTGGTTGGCGAGCGTCGCGTACGTCTGCGCCATGTCCAGCGGGCTCGCCGTCATCGTGCCGAGCGCCATCGCCGGGGTGGTCACCAGCTTCACCTTCTCCGGCATGCCCAGCGCCCGCACCGTGTCGTTGACCTTGCCCGGGCCGACGTCCTGCGCCATCTGGGCGTAGACCGAGTTCACGGACTTGTCCATGGCGTTGGTGACCGTGATCGACCCGTACGAGACGCCGTCCTCGTTGCCCGGGGCGTAACCGGTGGGGCCGTCGGGACCGATGACCTCGCGCTTGTTCCGGCCGTCGTAGACGGTGTAGGGGGTGATGCGCCGGCCGCTCTGGGTGGTGGAGTCGTTCTGGACGGCGGAGGCGAAGATGAACGGCTTGAAGGTGGAGCCCACCTGGTAGTCCGTGCGGGTCGCGTTGTTGACGAACTGCTTGGTGTAGTCGACGCCGCCGTACATCGCGACGACCTTGCCCGTGGCCGGGTCGATGGACGCGCCGCCGACCCGCACGAACTTGTCCACCGGGTGCTTCTTCGGGTCCAGCTTGTCCAGGAGTTGCTCCTCGGCCGCCTTGACGAAGGCCTTCTCCTTCTTGCGGTCGATGGTGGTGGTGATCCGGTAACCGCCGGAGCGCAAGGTCTCCTCGTCCAGGATCCCGGCCCCGTACAGGTAGTCCTTGACGGCCTCGACCAGGTAGCCGCGCTGGCCGGACATCCCGGTGGCGGCCTTGGCCTTCTGCGGCGTCGGGAACTTCAGCCCGGCGCGCTCGCCCTCGCTCAGCCAGCCCTCCTTGACCATGCCGTCCAGCACGTAGTCCCAGCGCGCCTGAGCCTTGGCCTTGTTCTCCGGGTGGGCCACGATGTCGTACTCGCTGGGCGCGTTGAGCAGGGTCGCCAGGTACGCGCCCTCGGCGGCGTCGAGTTCGTCGGCGTCCTTGCCGAAGTAGGCCTGGGCGGCGGCCTGGATGCCGTAGGCGTTGCGGCCGTAGTAGCTGGTGTTGAGGTAGCCCTCGAGGATCTCCTCCTTGGTCTTCTCGCGGTCCAGCTTGATCGCGATGAAGAACTCCTTGGCCTTGCGGACCGCCGTCTGCTCCTGGTTGAGGTAGTAGTTCTTGACGTACTGCTGTGTGATGGTCGAACCCGACTGCTTGCCCTTGCCGGTGACGGTGTTCCACGCCGCGCGCAGCATCGCCTTCGGACTGATCGCGGACTCGTGGTAGAAGTTGCGGTCCTCGGCGGCCAGCGTGGCGTGCTGGGCGACCTCGGACACCTGATCCAGGCCCACGTTCTCGCGGTTGACCGCACCGTCCCGGGCGAGCTGGGTGCCGTCGGAGTACAGGTAGACGTTGCTCTGCGCGACCGCACCCGCGTTCGCCTTGGGGATGTCGACCAGCTGGTAGCCGATGATGAACGCCCCCGCGCACGCCAGCACGACCAACAGGAACGCGCCGAGCACCGCGCGCCAGCTCGGGATCAGTCTGCGGGCACCGGTGCGCTTCGGCTTCTTGCCGGAAGGCCGGTTCTCCCAGCCGCCGGGGGAAGCGTTGCTGCTGCTCATGTCTGTACTGACTCCTCCGCGGCCGCCGAGGGTTGTGCCGCCGGCGGAACATCTTGGGTCAATCGTGCCGTACGGCCCGCCGGACACTCTCCCACCATCTGGACAAATGGGGTCATCGCGGCGCATCCGTGACAAGCCTGTGACAGGCCGAAAGCGTGACGCCCACCACCCCGGCGGGTGAAAACTCCGCGGCACCCGGCGGTCACCGCGCGTAAGACCGGGCGCTTGCGCGCCAGCGGGTGGAGCCATTCCCCGCACCGGGAGGAGGGACCACGCTCCTGTGCGCGACCGTGGCGGCGGACGGCTTCCGGCGCCACGCCACCTACCGCGTGGCCCCCGCGGCCGGCGTCCTCACCGACACCGCCTTCGGCTCCATCACCGCATACACCTAGCTCGCCCTCCGGCACGAACGCCCCACGAGGGGGGCTACGCCCCGTCCATGACGTTGACGTACGTCCGCACCGGCCAGGCGCGGCCGGTCAGCGCAGCGAGGCCAGCGCGGCGCGTACACGCTCCACGGCGCCCGTCGTGGTCGACGCGTGGGCCGACAGCCGGACGGAGTCCGCCCGCACCGAAGGGGTGACCCCGTGCGCGTGCAGCGCCTTGGCGATCTGGTCCGGGTCCACGTCCGGCAGCGCGAAGGACACGATGCCCGCCCGCTCGGCGCGGGCCACCGGGGACAGCACCTGCCCGCCGGCCGAGCGGACCACGTCGATCAGCTCGTCGACCCGGCGCGCGACGTGCGCCTCGACGGCGGCCACCCCCACACCCTCGACGAGCTCCAGCGCCGCCGCGAAGGCCGCGGCCGTCACCGGGCTCAGATTGGTGATGCTCCAGCGCAGCGCGTCCGGCGCGACCGGGTGCTCGGTGTCGTCGAAGACGGCGACGTCCTCGACCCCGGTCCATCCCGTCAGCGTGGGCTCAAGCCGCTCCAGGGCCCGGTCCGACAGCGCCGCGAACCCGGTCGCCCAGCTGGCCCGCAGCCACTTCTGGCCGCCCGCCACGACCACGTCCGCCGCCTGCCACGGCTGCTCGACGACGCCGAACGCCTGCATCGCGTCCACCACGAGCAGCCGGTCGCCGATCACCTCGCGCAGCGCCGCGAGGTCGGCCCGGTAGCCGGTGCGGAAGTCCACGGCGCTTATCGAGACCGCCACCACGTCGTCCGTCAGCGCCTCGCGCACCGCGTCCGGGGTCGGCGCGCCGTCCAGCCAGCGCGGCACCGCCCGGCCGAGGGCGGCCGTGCGCCGCCACGGGTAGTGGTTGGCCGGGAAGTCGGCCGAGGGCACCAGGACGGTGCCGCCGGGCACGCCGAAGGCGGCGTGGAAGATCCCGGTGGAGGCGTTGGGCAGCAGCGCCACGTGCCCGGTGTCCGTACCCGCCAGACGGGCCGCCGCGGCCCGGGCGCGCGGCTCGGCCCGCATCAGGTCGTTGACGGTGGTGTGGTCGGCCTCAGCGGAGGCCGCCAGCGCGGCCGCCGTGGCGTCGAGGACGTCCCGCGAGGGCGGACCGTAGCGGGCGAAGTCCAGGTAGCCCTCGGGCTCGCTGAAGTGCTCCGCGTAACCGGGCAGACCGCCCGTGTGCTCCGTCATGGGTGTCGCCGTCCGTCCGTACTCGTCACACCTTGGCCGCCGCGCCGCCCTTGAGCAGCGACAACTCCACAGTTTCCGCCATGCGCAGGTAGCCGGCGTCACTGGGGTGCAGATGGTCGCCGGAGTCGTAGGCGGGCAGCAGCGCGGAGGGGCGGCCGGGGTCGCGCAGCGCCCGGTCGAAGTCGATCACCTCGTCGAAGACCGTGCCCGCCCGGATCGCGGCGTTCACCTGCTGCCGCACCGCCTCGGTGTGCGTGTTGGAGCCGGGGTGGCCGCCGCACGGGGTCAGCGTGGCACCCAGCACCCGCAGCCCGCGCTCACGACCGCGCGCCACGATCTCCCGCAGCCCGGAGAGGATCTCCTGCGCGCCGGTCCGCTGCGGCGGTCGCATGACGTCGTTGATGCCCAGCTCGACGACGAGCGTGCGGACGCCGGCCTGGGAGAGCGCGTCACGGTCGAGGCGGCTCAGGCCGCTGGGATTGCCGCCGTTCTCGCCGTCGCGCAGCACCCGGTTGCCGCTGATCCCCTGGTTGAGGACGCCCAGCCGCAGCCCCCGGTCCCCCGAGCCGCGCAGCCGCGTCGCCAGGCGGTCCGGCCAGCGGTGGTTCGCGCCGGAGGTGGAGGTGATGCCGTCGGTGATCGAGTCGCCGAACAGCACCACCGACCCGGCCGCCTGCCGCGTGAAGACGTCGACCCCCGTGACGTAGCGCCAGTAGGGGGTCAAGGTGGTGTACCCGGAACCGTCGGTCCGCGCGGTGCGCTCACCGGCCGCCATGAACGAGGTCTGCTGCGCCCGCGGGTGGTACGTCACCGGGCCCGAGGCCTTCGGCGTGTACGTCGTGACGAGCAGGTCCGTCGCGTGCGGCACGGCCAGTTGGACGGGATCGCTGACGACCTCACCGCCCGCGGGGATCCGCACCGACGTCCGCCCGCCGAAGGTCAGCGACCGCATCGTGCCGTCCGCCGCCGCCGGCGACCCCGGGTCCGCCGCGACGGCGACCGTCGCCCGGCCGATCAGCAGGGACGACCGGCCGAAGAGGTTGGAGAGGTGGACGCGCGCCGAGGTGCCGCCGACACTGGTGTGCACGACGTTGCGGATCGACCACCCGGCGTAGCCGTCCGGCCTGTTCGGCTCGCCCCCGACGGGAGACGTCGACCAGGTGCCCACCCACGCACCCGACGCCGCGGGCGCGGCCTGGTTGGGGACACCCGGGAGTCCGGCCCCCACCGTGTCCTGCCCGGAGCGGCCGGGGCCGTCGGCGCGGCTGACGGTGACGAAGATCGCGGCGGAGATGACCGCGACCAGCGCGACAATTCCGGCGAGCAGTGCATAACCCGTCGATCTGGCCATGCGGTGCTTCACTCCTGGGATCAAAGGGCGGGAAACCGGCGCGATCCGCTGCCGCCATGATCCCATGGAGACGTCGGGCCTGCCCGTCTGCATTGTCGGACGCCGGGAACTCGTTGTTCGTTCCACTCGAAGAGTGTGGTGTGGACGATACGCGGAAGGAGTGGATACGACGGATGGAAACGGCCCCGGTGACCGGATCGGACCAAGACCCGACTCCGGCGTTCTCATACAGCCCCGCCGACGAGGGCCGGCGGCGGGGCGTACGACGCATGAAGGTGATCGCCACCGGCCTGCTGCTGGTGGCCACCGCGGTCTACGCGCTGGCCAAGTGGGCCGAGTCGGCGGGAGCCGGCGGATGGTCCGGCTACGTCGCGGCCGCCGCCGAGGCCGGCATGGTCGGTGCCCTCGCCGACTGGTTCGCGGTGACCGCGCTCTTCCGCAGGCCGCTCGGCCTGCCCATCCCGCACACCGCGATCATCCCCACCAAGAAGGACGCGCTCGGCCGCACCCTCGGCGACTTCGTGGGCGAGAACTTCCTGTCCCCGCAGGTCGTCCGCACCCGGCTGCGCAAGGTCGGCATCGCCCGGCGGCTCGGCGCCTGGCTGGAACACCCCGAACACGCCGACCGCGTCACCGAGCAGGGAGCCGCGGCGCTGCGCGGCGCCCTGACCGTGCTGCGCGACTCCGACGTCCAGGCGGTGGTCGGCGAGGCCATCACCCGGCGCGCGGACGCCCAGGAGATCGCCCCGGGGATAGGGAAGATGCTGGAGCGCGTCGTCGCCGACGGCGGGCACCGGCGGGTGGTCGACCTGGTCTGCGTCCGGGCGCACGACTGGCTGGTCGAGCACTCCGACTCGGTGATGCACGCCGTCCAGGAGGGCGCCCCCGGCTGGACACCGCGCTTCGTGGACCGCCGCGTCGGTGAACGCGTCTACAAGGAACTCGTCCGCTTCACCGCCGAGATGCGGGACATGCCCGAGCACCCCGCCCGCGGCGCCATCGACCGCTTCCTGGCCGACTTCGCCTTCGAGCTGCAGTCCGACCCGGACACCCGGGCCCGCGTCGAACGGCTCAAGAAGGACCTGATCGCCCGCAACGAGGTCCAGGAACTCATCGAGTCCGCGTGGGGCTCGGTCCGCGGCATGATCGTCGCCGCCGCCGAGGACGAGCGCAGCGAGCTGCGGCTGCGGGCCCGTGCCTCACTGCTGTCGCTGGGGGCGCGGATGACCGAGGACCCCCGGCTGACCGCCAAGATCGACGGCTGGCTGGAGGACGCCGCCACGTACGTGGTCACCACCTACCGCGACGAGATCACCGCGCTGATCACCGACACCATCGCCGGCTGGGACCCCGAGCAGACCACCCGCAAGATCGAGGCCAACGTCGGGCGCGACCTGCAGTTCATCCGGATCAACGGCACCGTCGTGGGCGCCCTGGCGGGCCTGGCCATCTACAGCGTGTCCCGGCTCCTGGCCGGGTGAGGGAGCCCGCGGGCGGGGCAGCGGGCCCAGCCGCGACCCTGGGAATCTGACGCTGCGTCATCTACCGTGCCCGCATGCCCACCCACGCCCACGCCCACGCCCCGCTGCGCTGGCAGGGACGCGCGCTGTGGGGCGCCGGCGAAGCCGCCCTCACCCTCGGCGCCGTCCTCCTGCTGCTCGTCGCCCATCAACTGTGGTGGACCAACCTGCGGGCGCAATCCGCCGCCGCACACCGGGTGACCGCCCTGGAACGACAGTGGGACGACGCCGACACCTCCGATACATCGGAGGAATCCACGGCCGCCGTCGCCGCCGGTACCGCACCCACAAACCGCTCCCAGGCCAACGGCACCACCACCCGCACCGGGAACGCCACCGCCGGCCCACGCCCCTCCCAGGCCTACGCCGTGCTCCGCATCCCCCGCATCGGCGTCACCGCCCCCATCGCCGAAGGCATCAGCCGCGCCAAGGTCCTCAACCACGGATACGCCGGCCACTACCCGCACACCGCCGGCCCCGGACAGCCCGGCAACTTCGCCCTCGCCGGCCACCGCAACACCCACGGCGAACCCTTCCGCCGCATCGACCGGCTCCGCCCCGGCGACACCCTCCTCGTCGAGACCGCCACCACCCGCTACACCTACGTCGTCCAGCAGACCGTCCCC
>NZ_JARAVO010000294.1:0-10384 GCF_033792805.1 Streptomyces sp. PA03-1a | reverse complement strand
GGTCTGGAAATGTGTTTAAGAGACCGGGCCGGCTTCCCCTTCCCGACCGTACGTCGGCTATTGTGTGCTGTCCGTTCCCGGACGTCCGGCGCTTCGGCCGCCAGGGGTGGCGGATGCCGTGGCCGCGTCCGGGGACGGCCAGCACACGATCGCCGACGTACGTGAGGTGACGGGACGCCGGCCTGTGCGGCGGCGGCCGGGGTCCCCCGCCGCCGAATGGGCGCCGGGGCAGGGGGACGCGGTGAGGGACTCCGGTCGGCGCGGCCGGTGGCGGGGGTGCGGCCGCCCGGGGTCTTCCGGGCCCGCCGGAGCGGTGCACGCCGGGCCGGGCGGCCGGCTGCGGCTGGACGTGCCCGCCGGGCGCGGCCCGGCAAACCTCGCCCCCGCGGCTCGGCACCGCGCTACCGCGGCGCCAGCAGGCGCAGCGCCCGCGGTACGGTGCGCGCGGTCAGGGGCAGGGGGCCCAGTGGCTCACCGTCGGCGTAGCCGGTGATGCCGTCGGCGGCGAGGGTGACCGCGGCCGCGCGGTGCACCGTCACCACGGGGTGGCCGAGGTGGGTGCCGCGGTAGACCCTCGGGAAGACGCGCAGCAGCGTGCTGCGGCTGCACGGCCCGACCACGCACACGTCGAAGCGCCCGTCGTCGAGTTCGGCTCCGGCGCAGATCCGCATGCCGCCGCCGTACGAGGTGCCGTTGCCGACGGCCACGAGGGTCGCCTCGATCTCCGTCTCGGCGCCGTCGTCGAGGGTGATCCGGTACGGGATCGGGCGCAGCGCGGCCAGTTCCGCCAGCATCGCCACGTCGTAGCGCAGCCGCCCGCTGGGCCAGCGCAGCCGGTTGCCGCGGTCGTTGACCCGGGAGTCGAAGCCGGAGGCGAGGACCGTGCCGAACCACCGTTCGCCGGCGCGGCCGAGGTCGATCTCGCGGACGGTCTCCTCCTTCAGCGCCCGCGCGATGGCCTCCCCGGCCGCGGCGGGCTCGCGTATCGGCAGTCCGGTCGCCCGCGCGAAGTCGTTGCCCGTGCCGACGGCGACGACGCCGAGCGGCGTGCCGGTCCCGGCCACGGCCTGCAGGGCCAGCGACACCATGCCGTCGCCGCCGACCGCGACCAGCGCGTCCGTGCCGTCCGCGACGGCCTCGCGGGCCCGCGCCAGGGCGTCGGCCGCGTCGGTGCCGACGACGGTGCGCACGCCGAAGCCCGCGCGGCGCAGTGCGTCCGCGGCCGGTCCGGCGGCGCGGGCGCCCCGTCCACGACCCGCGGTGGGGTTGGCGATGAGGGTGATCTCGCTGGTCACGCGCGGACCCTACCGTGCGGTAGTCCAACCGTCGAGATCACCGGCACCCCTTCTTCCGGCGGGGTCGTGATCATCCTCGGGGCCTACGGAGGGCCGTGTTCCGGCGGGGAGGATCGGGGGGGGCGTCGCAGACCGGGCGACCATCGCGGGCACGGCCAACGCGCTGTTCAACAACAAGGGGTGCGCCGTCGTGGGCGCGGCGGCAGGGACCACACGGTGGCGTGGAACAGGCCCATGACCTTCGTCGCGTCGAGGGCGACCACTGCTGACGGCCTCCTGCGCGCCATGCCGACGGGGCCCCGCCCGGCTGGTCCGGGCGGGGCCCCGTCGGGGGTCACACGGCGTCAGGTCGCGTCGTCGAAGTCGCCGGAGCGGCGTCCGTCCTCGACGGGCCCGGCCTGCTCGGGCACGGAGGCCGTGACGCGCTCGCCGGTGTCGATCGACTCCGGGGTGAGGTCCAGCTCGGAGGCCTCGTCGTCGGAGAGTTCCGCGTCGGGGTTGCGCCAGCGCCGACGCCGGTCGTTGACCAGGCTGAAGGCGACCGCGCCGAAGTAGAGGACGACGATCGGACCGGACAGCGCGATCATGCTGACCGGGTCGGTGGTCGGCGTCGCGACGGCGCCGAAGACGAAGACGCCCATGACCACGGCCCGCCACCAGCCCGCCATGCGGCGGCCGCTGACCATGCCGACCAGGTTGAGCATGACCAGGAGCAGCGGCAGTTCGAAGGCGAGGCCGAAGACCAGCACCATGCGGATGGTGAAGTCCAGCACCCCGTCGAGCTTCAGGAGGTTGGACGAGCCCTCGGGCGTGAAGCTGATCAGCACCTTGATGCTGACCGGCATGATTTTGTACGCGAGGAAGGCACCGCCCAGGAAGAGCGGGAGCGCCGCGCCCACGAACATGTACGTGTACTTGCGCTCGTTGCGGTGCAGGCCGGGGGCGATGAAGGCCCACAGCTGGTACAGCCAGACCGGGCTGGCGCCGATGACGCCGGCCATGAAGCAGACCTGCATCGTGAGCGCGAACGGCGCCGTCAGCGAATCGAACGTGACGATGGCGCAGTTGCCGCCGCTGCTGACGACCCCGGGGCCGCACTTGGGTACCGGAGAGGCCAGGAACTCCAGGAGTTGCTGGCTGTAGAAGGCGGCCACGATCGCCACGACGACGATCGCGAGCACACTCTTGGCGAGCCGGTTGCGCAGCTCACGCAGGTGCTCCACCAGGGGCATGCGCCCCTCGGGGTCCTTCGTCGGCTTACTGCGGGCAGACTTGAGCAACCCAGGTCCTCATCTCACGCGGTGGCCGGCGTCCCCGCCGGCGGCCCGTACCTGTGTCGTCGTGTCAGCTCTGCGTCTGGCTGGGCTGCTGGGTCTCGGAGACCGGGCGGGCGCTGGCGACGTCACCGGGCGCGGCCTGGATGGTCTTCGGTGCGGCCTGGGCGTCGGCGGGCGCGTCGGCCGGCGCCTGCGGGGCGGCCGCGTCGTCCGACTTCATCGCCTTCGCCTCGCTCTTCAGGATGCGCATCGACTTCCCAAGGCCGCGGGCCATGTCCGGGAGGCGCTTGGCCCCGAACAGCAGCAGAACGACGACAAGGATGAGGATGATCTCAGGGGCGCCGAGCCTGCCGAACATAAGCTTTACCTTCTCACCGAGGCGGCATGGGTTCTTGAGCAGCGGGCTCCGGGTCCGTGGACACGGTGTCCGCTCTGCCAGCGATCGTAACCTGCGGGGGTAAACGCCTGGCAATCCCCCGGCGTCCTTGCCGTTGCCGCCCCCGCCGCGCTCTATCGGGGCCGCTTCAGCAGCGTACCTTCCTGGAGGGGGGAGGACGAGGGTGCCGCGGACGGCACCGACCCGGCGTCCGGGCACGGCCGGCGGGACGGCGTCGTCAGCGCGACAGTTCGCCGGCGCCGCGCGCCAGCGGCTCCGCGGCCCGCCGCAGGTCCTCGGAGGCCTGTCGCAGGCGGTCGCTGCTGCGCCCCACCTGACGGGCGAGGCCGCGCACCTCGGCGTACACACGCAAGCCGAGGACACCGAGCACGAGCAGGCCGGCGGTCGCGAGGCCGACGTACAGGTAGAGCCACCACATGGGAGCCGAGCGTAGCGGCTCAGCCGATGTGCAGCCGCATCGTGCGGACACCGCCGTCGGTGAGGAGCTCCACGATGCGGTCGCCCGCCGGCTTGCGGACGGAGGAGCCGCAGTCGGGGCAGGTGAAGGAGTAGAAGGTGGTCCGGTGGCTGCCGCCGATGGCCAGCCGCAGGGCGTCGGCCGACAGCTCGAAACTGGTCCGGCACTCCGGGCAGGAGGCCCTGAAGATCACCCCGGGCGGGGTCGTGCCGGGTTCGCCGACGGTACCGAGGGTGTCCAGGGTGTCGAGGTCGTCCATGCCGGCGCTCACCTCACTCGCCGTAGGCCGCGAGGGCCTGGGCGGCCGCGTCGCGGGCGCTGCCGGCGAGTCCGGCCGGGGAGACGATCCGCCCGTCGCGGCCGAGGCGCAGCGCGAGACGGCGCAGCGAGCCCGGGTCGGGGGTGCGCAGGGTGACCCGCAGGCCGCCGTCGGGGAGTTCCTCGGCGAGGTCGTGCGGGTAGTACTCGGCGACCCAGCGGCCGCCGGGGCCGACCTCGATCACGACCTCCGGGTCGTCGCCGGCCGGCTGCACCAACCCCTGGGACAGGTCGCGCGGCTCGACGCGCGGCGGGTCGCTGGGCGTGTCCAGCAGCCGGATCTCGGCGACCCGGTCCAGCCGGAAGGTGCGCCGGTCCTCCGACAGGTAGCACCAGCCCTCGAAGTAGGTGTGGCCGACCGCGAACAGCCGGATCGGGTCGACCTCGCGCTCGGTGAGCTCGTCCCGGGACGGCGAGTAGTAGCGGATCCACAGCCGGCGCCGTTCGGCGATGGCGCGGTCGACGTCGGCGAAGACGCTGCCCTCGGACTCGAAGGTGACCGACAGCCGGGAGGACGCGCCGGCGGCCTCGCCGGCCGCGCCCTCGATCTTGGCGGTGGCGCGCAGCAGGGCCTGCCGGTCGCTCTCCCGCAGCCCGGGCAGGTTGGCGACGGCACGGGCGGCGACCAGCAGCGCGGCGGCCTCGTCGGCGGCCAGCCGCAGCGGCTGCGCGACGTCGTCCACGTTGTGCCACCAGATCCGCTCGCCGTCGGTGTCGATGTCGAGCAGGTCGCCGCCCCTGAAGCTCGTGCCGCACAGCGGCAGCACGTTCAGGTCGCCGATCAGCTCGGCCTCGGTGACCCCGAACGCCCGGGCGACGTCGCTCACCCGGGCGCCGGGGCGCTCGCGCAGATACGTCACCAGGGACAGCATCCGGCGCGTCTGGTCGATCGCGTTGGCCATCTCTCCGTACTCCCCCGCTCAGCCCTTGGCGACGGCGCGCAGCCGGTCCACGACGTCGGCCCGCAGCTCGTCGGGCCCCAGTACGACCACGTCCGGGCCGAACTCCACCAGCCAGGCGTCCAGTCCGTGCCCGTACGGGATCTCCAGCTCGTCCCAGTCGGCGTCGACCGGCAGTATCTCCACCGCGCGGGCCCGCAGCGGGTACCCGGAGTCGCGGCGCAGCCGGATCCTGGCGGTCGCGGTCGCGCCCTCCCCGGCCCAGCTGGCGACGGCGGCGCGCACGTCGACGTGGTCGGGCACCTCGGTGGTGAAGGCGCCGCCGCGGGTGCGGACCCGGCCGGTGATCCGGGAGAGCCGGAAGACGCGCACGGCGGACCGGTCGCGGTCCCAGCCGGCCAGGTACCAGTGGCCGCGCCAGCACTCCAGCGCCCAGGGCTCGACCTGGCGGGGCTCGGGGCGCACGGCGTTGGCCTTGCGGTAGTCGAAGGAGACGGGGCGGCGCTCACGGGTGGCGACCATCAGCGGCTCGAACGCCGGCTCGGGGGTGGGGATGCGGGGCTCCAGGGCACTGTGCCCGGCCGCCTCCCGCACGCCGTCGTCGCCCTCGTCGTGGAAGGGCACGCCCGCGGCCCGCAGCTTCTGCAGGGCTCCGCTGGCGGCCTCGGCGAAGCGTGCCTGCTGCCAGACCTTCGCGGCCAGGCTCAGCGCGGCGGCCTCCTCGGCGTCCAGGGCGATCTCGGGGAGGCGGTTGCGGTCACGGCGGGCGAGGTAGCCGATCTCACCGTCCAGGCTCTCCACCGTCTCGATGACCATGCCGAGCTCACGCAGGTCGTCCTTATCGCGCTCGAACATGCGGTTGAACGCCTCGTCGGAGCCGATCTCGTGGTACGCCTCGATGGACGCGCGCAGCTCCCGCTTGCTGACCGGGCGCCGGGTGTTCATCAGGCACAGCGCCAGGTTCATCAGCCGCTCGGCCTTGGCAATCGCCACTCGAAGCAACCTTCTTCCGTGTTCAGCTCTCCGTCGAGACCCTATCGCGACCGGGCCGCGTGGCTGAAGCGAAGGCCGGTTCCGGTGACCGCCCCTGCCGGCCCCCGTACGACGGAGCCCCCGCCGGGCCGGCGGTGCCGGTCGGCGGGGGCTACGGGCCGTGGTCGGGCCGGACGCCGCTCAGACGGACAGCAGGTCCACCACGAAGATCAGCGTCTCACCCGGCTTGATGAGCGGGCTCGGGCTCTGGTTGCCGTAGGCCAGGTGCGCGGGGATGGTCAGCTCACGACGGCCGCCGACCTTCATGCCCTGCACGCCCTGGTCCCAGCCCTTGATGACCCGGCCGCCGCCCAGCGGGAAGCTGAAGGGAGAGTTGCGGTTCCAGCTGGCGTCGAACTCCTCGCCGGTGCTGAAGGCCACGCCGACGTAGTGGACGGTGACGTTCTGACCCGCCTTCG
The DNA here is from genome assembly GCF_033792805.1 of Streptomyces sp. PA03-1a. NCBI lineage: Bacteria > Bacillati > Actinomycetota > Actinomycetes > Kitasatosporales > Streptomycetaceae > Streptomyces > Streptomyces sp. PA03-1a. Next base: position 4,290 of record NZ_JARAVO010000294.1, on the reverse strand, counting down.
CCTCGGCGCCCTCGCCCTCCCAGATGTCCCTGATCACCAGTTCGGCCGGCGGCTCACCGCCGGGGAAGTCGATCTCGGGCTTCTCGATGCTCACGTACGTGCTCCTAAAGAGGTGCGGACAACCTGCTTAGTCTTACATCACCGCGAGGATGTCGAGGCTGAACACCAGCGTGGACTTGGCCGGGATGCCCGGCTGCGCCTTGTCGCCGTAGCCCAGGTCCGGCGGCACCACGAGCATGACGCGGCTGCCGACCTTCTTGCCCACCAGGCCCTCCTGCCAGCCCTTGATCAGCTGCTGCAGCGGGAACTGGGCCAACTGGCCGTTCTTGTAGCTGGAGTCGAACTCCTTGCCGCCGTCCCACACCACGCCCTTGTACTGCAGCAGCAGGGTGTCGGTGGGCTTGACCGCCGCGCCGTCGCCCTCCAGCACGTAGTTGGCGACCAGCTTGGCCGGCGCGGCCGTCTTGGGGACCTCGATGGAGGGCGCCTTGCCGTCGGTGCCGGTGCCGACCTTGGGCAGCTTGGCGTCGGTCTGCGGGACGGCCTTGCCCTGGGCGGAGCTCTTGCCGTTGAAGGTGTCCACCACGTCGACGACGAAGACCAGCGTGTCGGTGCCCTTGATCCCGGCGTCCGGCTGCCCCTGCGCGCCGTAGCCCAGGTCCGGGGGGATCGCCAGCTCGACCCGGTCGCCGACCTTCTTGCCCACCAGGGCCTTGTCCCAGCCCTGGATGACCCGCCCGACGCCGATCGGGAAGATGGCCGGCGCGCCCCGGTCCCAGGAGTTGTCGAAGACCTTGGCCGTGTCCCAGATCTGGCCCAGGTAGTTCGCCTGGAGGTAGTCACCCGAGGCGACGGTGGTGCCGTTGCCCTGGATCACCGTCTTGACGGCCAGGTCCTTGCTCGGCTGGCCCGCGCCCTTGGCGACCGTCGGCTTCTCGCCGAACTTCGTACCGGCGGTGATGTCCGGCAGCGGGCCGTCCACGATCTTCACCGGCGCGGACGCGGACGCGGAACCCGACGGGGTGGCGCTGGTCGCGGACTTGCCGGACTTGTCGTCACCGCAGCCGGCGAGGGTGAGCAGGCCGGCAGGGACGGCGAGGAGAAGAGAGCGTCGGCGCACGGGGATCCCCATCAGGTCGATCTTGCGTTGTCTGGCGTGCGCGCCACTCTACGGCGTGGGCGGGGCCCCGTACGAACACGTACGGGGCCCCGCGTCGCCTGTGCCACCGCCGCTACATACCGGCGATGAGCTTCTCCACCCGGTCGTCCACCGACCGGAACGGGTCCTTGCACAGCACCGTGCGCTGCGCCTGGTCGTTGAGCTTCAGGTGCACCCAGTCGACGGTGAAGTCGCGCCGCTGCTCCTGGGCACGGCGGATGAAGTCGCCGCGCAGCCGCGCCCGCGTCGTCTGCGGGGGCACGGACTTGGCCTCGAAGATCTTCAGGTCGTTGCAGATCCGCTTGGCCTGACCCCGCTTCTCCAGCAGGTAGTACAACCCGCGGCGGCGGTGGATGTCGTGGTACGCGAGGTCTATCTGCGCGATGCGCGGGTGCGACATCGTGATGTTGTCCCGCGCCCGGTAACGCTCGATCAGGCGGTACTTCATCACCCAGTCGATCTCGGTACCGATCTTGTCCAGGTCACCGCTGCCGATCGACTCCAGGGTCCGGCCCCACAGTTCGAGGACCTGCTCGATGACACCGCTGCGGATGCCGCGCCGGTCGCAGAAGTCCACCGCCTTGGAGTAGTACTCCTCCTGGATCTCCAGGGCCGAGGCCTCCCGGCCCGAGGCGAGACGGACCTTGCGCTGGCCCGTTATGTCGTGCGACACCTCGCGGATCGCCCGGATCGGGTTCTCCAGCGTCAGGTCCCGCATCACGGTGCCCGCCTCGATCATGCGCAGCACCAGGTCGGTCGCGCCGACCTTCAGCAGCATGGTCGTCTCGGACATGTTGGAGTCACCCACGATGACGTGCAGCCGCCGGTAGCGCTCGGCGTCCGCGTGCGGCTCGTCCCGGGTGTTGATGATGGGCCGGGAGCGGGTCGTGGCGGAACTGACGCCCTCCCAGATGTGCTCCGCGCGCTGACTGACGCAGTAGACCGCGCCGCGCGGGGTCTGCAGCACCTTGCCCGCGCCGCACAGCAGCTGCCGGGTGACCAGGAAGGGGATGAGGATGTCCGCGAGGCGGGAGAACTCCCCGTGCCGGGCGACGAGGTAGTTCTCGTGGCACCCGTAGGAGTTCCCCGCGGAGTCGGTGTTGTTCTTGAAGAGGTAGACGTCGCCCGCGATGCCCTCCTCGTGCAGGCGCCGTTCTGCGTCCACCAGGAGGCCCTCCAGGATGCGCTCCCCCGCCTTGTCGTGGGTGACCAGTTCCGTCACGTTGTCGCACTCGGGAGTGGCGTACTCCGGGTGCGAACCCACGTCGAGGTAGAGACGGGCGCCGTTGCGGAGGAAGACGTTGCTGCTGCGACCCCATGACACGACACGGCGGAAGAGGTACCGCGCCACCTCGTCCGGGGACAGACGCCGCTGTCCCCGGAACGTGCACGTGACGCCGTACTCGTTCTCCAGCCCGAAAATGCGGCGGTCCATGATGAGACCTTACGCCTGATGCGTGGACCTCAAACCGGGTTCGACCGCGGCGATTCGATCTTTTTCTGTCCCGCTTGCCGGGTTTGGAACCGTGAGGTAGCGCCCACTGGCCAGCAGCACCACCAGCGCCACCACCCCGCCGGCACCCGCCACGCCGAACGCCGCCGCGGTCCCGCCGTACTGCGCGGCCGGTCCCGCGACCGCCGTGCCGACCGCCGCACCCACCCCGAACGTGGTGACGATCCATGAGAACGCCTCGGTCACCGTGCCCACCGGGGCGTGCCGGTCGACCACCACGAACGCGCAGGCCAGCGAGGGCGCCAGGAACAGCCCCGCCAGCACCGCCAGGCCCGACATCGCCGCGACGCCCGGCACCAGCACCAGCGGCAGGTAGCACACGGCCAGGCCCGCCATCAGCAGCCGCAGCCGCCGCTCGGGGACCCCGGCCCATTGCCGCGCCCCGTAGAACACCCCGCCGGCCAGCGCCCCGGCGCCGATCCCCGACAGCACGTAGCTGGAGACCATCCCGCCGCCGTGCTCGTCGGCGTACGCGACCGCGGCCACCGCGATCGAGCCCAGCGCCAGCCCCACGAAGAAGAACGAGCCGACCAGCGCCCGCAGGCCCGGCGCGCGCAGCGGCCCCAGCCAGTCCGGGGTGCGCGGCTGCGTCCGCCACGCCCGCGACGGCGGCGCGGTGACCACGCTCAGCGCCCCCGCCACACCGACCGCCGCGATCCACAGCAGCGCCGCCGTCTCCGAGAACGCCGCCACCAGCAGCGTCACCAGCAGCGGGCCGACCGCGAACATGACCTCCTGCGCGGCCGCGTCCAGCGCGTAGGCCGCGTGGATCCGGTCCTCGCGCTTGAGCACGCCCGGCCACAGCGCCCGCAGCCCGCCCTCCAGGGGCGGGGTGAAGAAGCCCGCGACCAGCATCGCGGCGTACGCCAGCGGCAGCGGCCGGGGCCCGGAGAGCGCGAAGACGGCCATGCCCACGGCCGAGACCACCGCCGCCGGGAACATCACCCTCGGCTGCCCCAGGCGGTCCACCGCCCGCCCCAGCAAAGGTTGCCCCACGGCGTTGGCGAGGCCGTAGACGGCCGACAGCGCCCCCGCCAGGGCGAAGTCGCCGCCCTGCGCACGGGTCAGCAGCACGATGCCCAGGGCCGCCGTCGCGTTCGGCAGCCGGCCGACCAGGGTGCCGGTCAGCAGCCGGACCGCGTGCCGGGCCCGCAGCAGGTCCGCGTAACCGGTCCCCATGCCCGCCCCTTCGCTAGTTGTACGTATAACGTCGTGGGTCATACGTACCATGAGCCCAGTCCACCGGTCCAGCCGCACACCCCGCCGCCACTCGCCCACCCAGCCGAAAGAGGCCCCCACGGTGACCGACACAGCGCGCCCGACCTCACGTGACGTCGCACGCGCCGCCGGCGTCTCCCAGGCCACCGTCTCCCTCGTCCTCGGCGACAAATGGCGCGGCCGGGTCTCCGAACGCACCGCCGACACCGTCCGCACCGCCGCCCGCGACCTCGGCTACCGGCCCAACCTCGCCGCCCGCAACCTCCGCCTCGGCCGCACCCGCACCGCGCTCCTGGTCGTGCCCACCCTCACCAACGAGTACTTCGCCCGCGTCTACACCGGCGCCGCCCGCGTCGCCGACGACCACGGCTTCGGCGTCGTCCTCTACCCCTCCCCCGAA
>NZ_JARAVO010000293.1:0-10406 GCF_033792805.1 Streptomyces sp. PA03-1a | reverse complement strand
TTTAAAAAAGACGCGGATAAGGGTTGGTAGGGGGTTTTTGGGCGTTGGTGATTTGTTTAAGAGACAGGCACGGCGACGACACCCTCGACCTGGAACTGCCGCCCGAGCTCCGCGCCCTCCTCGACGAGGACGTCACCGCCGACGACCGCGCCGGCGGCCCGGCCCCGCTCGACGACCTCCTCGACGGCGTCGCCGACTGGGGGCCGGTCGGCACCCCCGCGGGCACCTTCCAGCTCGTCCCCGTACGCCCCGAGCGCGACCTCCCGGTCATCACCCACTGGATGAACGACCCCGCCGTCGCGGAGTTCTGGGACCTCGCGGGCCGGCCCGAGGTCGCCGAGCGGCACCTGCGCGCCCAGCTCGACGGCGACGGGCGCAGCATGCCCTGCGTCGGGGTCCTCGACGGGGTGCCCATGAGCTACTGGGAGGTGTACCGCGCCGACCTCGACGCGGTGGCCCGCTACTACCCGGCCCGCCCTCACGACACCGGGCTCCACCTGCTCATCGGTCCCGTCGCCGACCGGGCCCGCGGCCTCGGCGGCACCCTGCTGCGGGCCGTCGCCGACCACGCCCTGCGGCAGCGCCCCCGGTGCACCCGGGTGATCGCCGAGCCCGACCTGCGCAACACCCCGTCCGTGGCCGCCTTCCTCGCCGCGGGCTTCCGCTTCTCCGCGGAGGTCGAGCTGCCCGGCAAGCGGGCCGCGCTGCTGGTCCGCGACCGCACGCTGCGTCACGTCCTGTGACCGGCCGCGCCCGCGGGCGGGCGCCGGTACGTGCGGTGGCGACCGCGGTGTCAGTGCCGCCCCGTAGGCTGGATGCCCTATGACACAGCCCGCGAAGCCCGCCCTCACCGACCTCCTCCACGCCGCCGTCACCGCGGTCGGCGGAGTGGAGCGCCCCGGCCAGGTCACCATGGCCGAAGCCGTCGCCGAAGCCGTCGACAGCGGCTCCCACCTGCTGGTCCAGGCCGGCACCGGAACCGGCAAGTCGCTGGGCTACCTGGTGCCCGCGCTGGCGCAGGGCGAACGCGTCGTGGTGGCCACCGCGACCCTGGCCCTGCAGCGCCAGCTCGTCGAGCGCGACCTGCCCCGCACCGTCACCGCGCTGCAGCCGCTGCTGCGCCGCGAACCGCAGTTCGCGATGCTCAAGGGCCGCTCCAACTACCTGTGCCTGCACCGGCTCCACGAGGGCGTGCCGCAGGACGAGGGCGACGGGCTCTTCGACCAGTTCGAGGCCGCGGCGCCGACCAGCAAGCTCGGCCAGGACCTGCTCCGGCTGCGCGACTGGTCGGACGAGACGGAGAGCGGCGACCGCGACGACCTCACCCCCGGCGTATCGGACCGCGCCTGGCAGCAGGTCTCGGTGACCTCCCGCGAGTGCCTGGGCGCCTCGCGCTGCGCCTACGGCGCCGAGTGCTTCGCGGAGGCGGCGCGCGAGCGCGCCAAGCTCGCCGACGTCGTGGTCACCAACCACGCGCTGCTGGCCATCGACGCCCTGGAGGGCGCGCCCGTCCTGCCCAGCCACGAGGTGCTGGTCGTCGACGAGGCCCATGAACTGGTCTCGCGCGTCACCGGGGTCGCCACGGGCGAGCTCACCCCCGGCAGGGTCAACCGGACGGTGAAGCTCGCGGCCAAGCTGGTCAACGAGAAGGCCGCGGACGCCCTGATGAGCGCGTCGGAGGGCTTCGAGCGGCTCATGGAGCTGGCCCTCCCCGGGCGTCTGGAGGAGCTGCCCGAGGATCTCCGCTACGCCCTGATGGCGCTGCGCGACGCCTGCCGTCAGGTCATCACCTCGCTCGGCGAGACCCGTGACCGCTCCGTGCAGGACGAGGACGCCGTGCGGAAGATGGCCCTCGCCGCCACGGAGAACGTCCACGAGGTCGCCGAGCGCATCGTGGAGGGCTCCGAGTACGACGTCGTCTGGTACGAGCGCCACGACCGCTTCGGCGCCTCGCTGCGGGTCGCCCCGCTCAGCGTCTCCGGACTGCTGCGGGAGAAGCTGTTCACCGAGCGATCCGTCGTCCTGACCTCGGCCACGCTGCGGCTCGGCGGCGACTTCAACGGGGTCGCGGCCTCGCTCGGGCTGGCCCCGGAGGGCACCGTGGCCGCCGAGGGCGAGGAGGAGCCGCCGGTGTGGAAGGGCGTCGACGTCGGTTCGCCCTTCGACTACCCCCGGCAGGGCATCCTCTACGTCGCCCGTCATCTGTCGCAGCCCGGCCGGGACAGCGGCCGCGAGGACATGCTGGACGAGCTCGCGGAGCTGATCGAGGCCGCGGGCGGCCGTACGCTCGGGCTGTTCTCGTCCATGCGTGCGGCCCAGGGCGCCGCCGAGGTGCTGCGCGGCCGCATCGACCACCCGGTCCTGCTGCAGGGCGAGGAGACCCTGGGCGAGCTGATCCGCCGCTTCGCCTCCGACGCCCGCACCTGCCTGTTCGGCACCCTCTCGCTCTGGCAGGGCGTGGACGTGCCCGGGCCGAACTGCCAGTTGGTCGTCATGGACCGGATCCCGTTCCCCCGCCCCGACGACCCGCTGATGAGCGCGCGCCAGAAGGCGGTGGAGGACAGGGGCGGCAACGGTTTCATGGCGGTCGCGGCCACGCACGCGGCCCTGCTCATGGCGCAGGGCGCCGGCCGGCTGGTGCGGGCCTCCGGGGACCGCGGGGTCGTCGCCGTCCTCGACCCCCGGCTGGTGACGGCCCGCTACGGCGGCTTCATCAAGGCCTCGATGCCGGACTTCTGGCAGACGACCGACCGCAACCAGGTCCGCCGTTCGCTGGCCGCCATCGACGCCGCCGCCTCGGCGGCCGAGTGACGCCACCGGGCACCCCCGGCAGAGCACGACAGCAGCCCCGGCACACAACGGGGCCCCGGAACCGGCGCAGAGGTTCCGGGGCCCGGTCACGGGCGGGTCCTTGGCTCAGACCCGGCGCAGTACCGCCACCACCTTGCCGAGGATGGTCGCCTCGTCACCGGCGATGGGCTGGTACGCGGCATTGTGCGGCATCAGCCACACATGCCCGTCCTCGCGCTTGAAGCGCTTGACCGTGGCCTCTCCCTCGATCATCGCGGCGACGATGTCGCCGTTCTCCGCGACCGGCTGACGGCGCACGGTCACCCAGTCGCCGTCGCAGATGGCCGCCTCGATCATCGAGTCGCCCACGACCTTCAGGACGAACAGCTCGCCGTCGCCCACCAGCTGGCGGGGGAGCGGGAACACGTCCTCCACGGACTCCTCGGCGAGGATCGGGCCACCGGCGGCGATCCGGCCCACCAGGGGGACGTACGACGCGGACGGCTTGCCCGCGGTGTCCGTGGGCTGCGCCTGCGCGGAGTCGGAGGCGCGTACCTCGTAAGCGCGGGGCCGGTGCGGGTCACGCCGGAGGAAGCCCTTGCGCTCCAGCGCCATGAGCTGATGGGCGACCGACGAGGTGCTCGACAGCCCGACGGCCTGGCCGATCTCGCGCATGGACGGCGGGTATCCGCGCCGCTGGACGGAATCCCGGATCACCTCGATGACGCGCCTTTGGCGGTCGGTGAGTCCGGAACTGTCCGCCCGGATTCCTGGAGGTCGTCCGGGTAGCGCTCGCGCGGGCTTTGGCGTCTCGTCGTTCATCGCTTCCATCGGGCGTAGCCGGTCCTGGGGGCGGTCATGGGCGGTCAATGTGGCGCTGTCGGCGGTGGTGGTCACGGCGGCCCCTCTCGAGATGTTCTCCCTAGTAGGACAACGGTAGTTGCTTTCGAAAGGTTGCGCCAAACACACGTTCGAGTGAATTTGCGCGGATCCGGTGACGCGATCAAGGTGTAGATGGTATTGATCGAATATAATTTCGAATTCAGCCCGCATTCGGGATCCGAACGCCGTTTCCCCGGGCCGGTATTGCGGTGTCGCCCCGGTCCGCCCGCCCGGTTCCATGATGCGCGAGCCGTGACGATCCGTACACCCAGTGTGTCATCCGCGCCCCGGCTCTCCCGGGAGGCCGCGCGTCGCGTAGGCTCCCGTCCCGTCGGCGGGCCGCGACACGCGGTCCGCGCGATGGGTGCATATGGCCGCCACGCCACCAGATCTAGTGGTTGGATGGGGTCCAGCCCCCACAAGTAGTGGTCCCCGGGTCATCAAGCCCTCCCGGATCGCCTATGCTTGTGGCTGCTTCGCGGGGCCGTGACCGGCCCCTCGGGCTCAGAAGTCGTGCGCTCACCGTGGGTGAGGGAGGGAGAGGGAAACGATGCACTGCCCCTTCTGCCGACACCCCGACAGCCGCGTCGTCGACAGCCGGACCACCGACGACGGCACCTCGATCCGTCGTCGCCGGCAGTGTCCCGACTGCGGCCGCCGCTTCACCACCGTGGAGACGGCCTCGCTGATGGTGATCAAGCGCAGCGGGGTCACCGAACCCTTCAGCCGTAACAAGGTCATCGCCGGAGTCCGCAAGGCCTGCCAGGGCCGGCCCGTCACCGAGGACGCCCTCGCCCAGCTCGGGCAGCGCGTCGAGGAGGCGGTGCGCGCCACGGGCAGCGCCGAGCTGTCGACCCACGACGTCGGACTGGCCATACTCGGCCCGCTGAAGGACCTGGACCTGGTCGCCTACCTCCGCTTCGCCTCCGTCTACCGGGCCTTCGACTCGCTCGAGGACTTCGAGACGGCGATCGCCGAGCTGCGCGACCAGGGACCACCGGACGACACCGGTGGGCGGGACCGGGACGGAGCCGTCCCGACCGCCGCCGTCGCCGCAGAGTAGCGGCGGCACACCGGTACGAGACTTGCCGGGCACCCGGGGGTGTACCGGCCGTGAGAGACACAGACGCGGGAAGACCGCGGCGCTTCAGGGCGTTTTACCTGTAATGCCTGTAATGGGAGGCGGCACATGACAGAGACGACGAGCGGCCCGGCACGGAGCTCCCGAGCCAAGGCCGGCAAGGCGGCCGCGGCGGCTCCGGCCGCCAAGGGCCTGCGCATCGAGCGCATCCACACCACCCCGGGGACGCACCCCTACGACGAGGTGGCCTGGGAACGCCGTGACGTCGTCATGACCAACTGGCGCGACGGCTCGATCAACTTCGAGCAGCGCGGCGTGGAGTTCCCCGACTTCTGGTCGGTGAACGCGGTCAACATCGTCACCAGCAAGTACTTCCGCGGTGCCGTCGGTTCCCCGCAGCGCGAGAGCAGCCTCCGCCAGCTGATCGACCGCGTGGTCACGACGTACCGCAAGGCCGGCGAGGACCACGGCTACTTCGCGTCGCCCGCCGATGCGGAGATCTTCGAGCACGAGCTCACCTGGGCCCTGCTCCACCAGGTCTTCAGCTTCAACTCCCCGGTCTGGTTCAACGTCGGCACCGCCCAGCCGCAGCAGGTCTCGGCGTGCTTCATCCTCTCGGTCGACGACTCCATGGAGTCCATCCTCGACTGGTACAAGGAAGAGGGGATGATCTTCAAGGGCGGTTCCGGCGCGGGCCTGAACCTCTCCCGCATCCGCTCCTCCAAGGAGCTGCTCTCCTCCGGCGGCAACGCCTCCGGCCCCGTCTCCTTCATGCGCGGCGCGGACGCCTCCGCCGGCACCATCAAGTCCGGCGGCGCCACCCGCCGCGCGGCCAAGATGGTTGTCCTGGACGTCGACCACCCCGACGTCGAGGCCTTCATCGAGACCAAGGTGAAGGAGGAGGAGAAGATCCGCGCCCTGCGCGACGCGGGCTTCGACATGGACCTGGGCGGCGACGACATCGCGTCCGTCCAGTACCAGAACGCCAACAACTCCGTCCGCGTGAACGAAGAGTTCATGAAGGCGTACGAGAACGGCGAGAAGTTCGGCCTGCGCGCCCGGATGACCGGCGAGGTCATCGAGGAGATCGACGCCAAGGCGCTGTTCCGCAAGCTGGCCGAGGCCGCCTGGGCCTGCGCCGACCCCGGCATCCAGTACGACGACGTCATCAACCACTGGCACACCACGCCGGAGACCGGCCGCATCACCGCGTCCAACCCCTGCAGCGAGTACATGCACCTGGACAACTCGTCCTGCAACCTCGCCTCGCTCAACCTGATGAAGTTCCTCGACGACGACGGGAAGGGCAACCAGCGCTTCGACGCCGTGCGCTTCGCCAAGGTCGTCGAGCTCGTCATCACCGCGATGGACATCTCCATCTCCTTCGCGGACTTCCCGACGCAGAAGATCGGCGAGACCACCCGGGCCTTCCGCCAGCTGGGCGTCGGCTACGCCAACCTCGGCGCGCTGCTCATGGCGACCGGCCACGCCTACGACTCCGAGGGCGGCCGCGCGCTGGCCGGTGCCATCACCTCCCTGATGACCGGCATCTCGTACAAGCGTTCCGCGGAGCTCGCCGAGGTCGTCGGCCCGTACGACGGCTACGCCCGCAACGCCACCGCCCACAAGCGCGTCATGAAGCAGCACTCCGACGCCAACGCGGTCGCCACGCGGATGGACGACCTGGACTCCCCGGTCTGGGCCGCGGCCACCGAGGCCTGGCAGGACGTCCTGCGCCTCGGCGAGAAGAACGGATTCCGCAACGCGCAGGCCTCCCTGCTGGCCCCGACCGGCACCATCGGCCTGATGATGGACTGCGACACCACCGGGATCGAGCCGGACCTCGCCCTGGTCAAGTTCAAGAAGCTGGTCGGCGGCGGCTCCATGCAGATCGTGAACAACACGGTCCCGCAGGCCCTGCACCGCCTGGGCTACCAGCAGGAGCAGATCGAGGCGATCGTCGCCCACATCTCCGAGCACGGCAGCGTCATCGACGCGCCCGGCCTGAAGTCCGAGCACTACGAGGTCTTCGACTGCGCCATGGGCGAGCGCTCCATCGCGCCGATGGGCCACGTCCGGATGATGGCCGCGACCCAGCCGTTCCTGTCCGGCGCCATCTCCAAGACGGTCAACATGCCGGAGTCGGCGACCGTCGAGGAGATCGAGGAGATCTACTACGAGGGCTGGAAGCTCGGCCTGAAGGCGCTCGCGATCTACCGCGACAACTGCAAGGTCGGCCAGCCGCTCTCCGCCAAGAAGAAGGCGGACGAGAAGAAGGCCGAGACGGCGGAGGCCCCCGCCGCGGTCGAGAAGGTCGTCGAGTACCGCCCGGTCCGCCGCCGGCTCCCCAAGGGCCGTCCGGGGATCACCACCTCCTTCACGGTGGGTGGCGCCGAGGGCTACATGACCGCGAACTCCTACCCGGACGACGGTCTGGGCGAGGTCTTCCTGAAGATGTCCAAGCAGGGCTCGACCCTCGCGGGCATGATGGACGCCTTCTCCATCGCCGTCTCCGTCGGCCTGCAGTACGGCGTGCCGCTGGAGACCTACGTCTCGAAGTTCACCAACATGCGCTTCGAGCCGGCCGGTCTCACGGACGACCCGGACGTGCGGATGGCGCAGTCGATCGTCGACTACATCTTCCGCCGCCTGGCGTTGGACTTCCTGCCCTTCGAGACCCGCTCCGCCCTCGGCATCCACTCCGCCGAGGAGCGCCAGCGCCACCTCGACACGGGCTCGTACGAGCCCGCCGCCGAGGAGGTCGACGTCGAGGGCCTGGCGCAGTCCGCCCCGCGCCAGACCGAGGCGCCCAAGCCGGCCGCCACGGCCAAGCCCGAGGTCGTCGCGGTGACCCCGGCGCCGAAGACCGCGCACAACTCCACGGAGCTGCTGGAGATCCAGCTCGGCCTCAACGCCGACGCCCCGCTCTGCTTCTCCTGCGGCACGAAGATGCGCCGCGCGGGCAGCTGCTACCTCTGCGAGGGCTGCGGCTCCACCAGCGGCTGCAGCTGATCCCGGGCGGTCGTCACCCGAAGGTGCCCGCGAGGGGGATCCGGATTCGTCCCGGATCCCCCTCGCGGGTTTTCCCGTCGGCACCGCCCGGGGCTCGCCGGCACCTGAAGTGAGGCCGGGCCGTCAGGCCGGCAGCGGCCGGTAGGCGGTGCCGGCCAGGACGCCGCTCGTCGAGGACGGGCCCCGGCCCTCCTCGATGAGCGGCGCTCGGCCGGCCAGCGCCTCCGTGGACCTCCGGCCGGATTGCTTTTCCTCCGGTATTCGTGCCGCCGAGAATGGCACGCACCTTCTATTCCCCTGCGTCGCGACGCGATTAGGGTCGAGGGGGTTGTCGAATTCCCGTGACGGTGAGGCGTTTTCCCTCCTCCGGCGATCGGCGCTCCCTTCCCCGCACGCCAAGGAGTTCCCGTTGTCCACCGATCCCCTCGCCGACACCGTCGCCTCGCTGATCCCGGCAGCGCGGGACGAGCTCGCGGAACTCGTCGCGTTCAGGTCGGTCGCGGACCCGGCCGTGTCACCCCCCGAGGAATGCCACAAGGCTGCCGCCTGGGTGGCCGGCGCCCTGCGGGACGAAGGATTCGACGACGTACGCGTCCTCGACATGCCCGACGGCCACCAGTCCGTCCACGGTCACCTCGCGGGGCCGGCGGGGGCTCCCACGATCCTGTTGTACGCGCACTACGACGTCCAGCCGGCCCCGGACGAACAGGCCTGGCGCACCCCGCCGTTCGAGCTGACCGAGCGCGACGGACGGTGGTACGGACGCGGCACCGCGGACTGCAAGGGCGCCGTGGTCATGCACCTCCTGGCCCTGCGCGCGCTCAAGGCGCACGGCGGCGTGCCGCTGAACGTCAAGGTGATCGTGGAGGGCTCCGAGGAGCAGGCGACGGGCGGCCTGGAACGGTACGCGCGGGCCCACCCCGAAGTGCTCGAAGCCGACGTGATCCTCATCGGTGACGCCGGGAACTTCCGCCTCGGGATGCCGACCGTCACCGCGTCGCTGCGCGGCATCACGATGCTCCGGATCGGCGTCGAGACCCTGCGCGGCAACCTGCACTCCGGCCAGTTCGGCGGGGCCGCGCCCGACGCGCTCACCGCGCTCGTGAAGATCCTCGGCTCGCTGGTGGACGACGACGGATCGCCCCGGGTCGAAGGCCTGGAGACCGGCGGCGCATGGCGAGGACTGGCCTACCCCGAGGCCGATTTCCGCGTGGACGGCGGGGTACTGGACGGGGTGGACCTCGTCGGCACCGGCTCCGTGGCGGACCGGCTCTGGGCACGGCCGTCCCTCAGCGTGATGGGCATCGACTGTCCCCCCGTCGTGGGTGCCACCCCTTCCGTCCACGCAAGCGCGCGGGCGGCGATCAGCCTGCGCATCCCTCCGGGCGTCGACGCCGCGCAGGCCACGGAGCTGCTGACCGCCCAGATCGAGAAGCACACCCCGTGGGGCGCACGGGTGTCCGTGGAGCAGGTCGCCCAGGGCGAGCCGTTCCTCGCAGACACCTCGAGCCCCGCCTACACCGCCATGGCCGAGGCCATGCGCACGGCCTACAGCGGTCGCGACCTGAACATCGCGGGGCTCGGCGGCGGCATCCCCCTGTGCAACACCCTCGCCTCCCTCTACCCACGGGCGGAGATCCTCCTGATCGGGTTGTGCGAACCGGAGGCACAGATCCACGCCGTGGACGAGAGCGTGTCCGTCGACGAACTGCGGCGGCTCGCCGTCGCCGAAGCCCATTTCATGCGCCACTACGCCGGAACGGGAATCCGCGGATAGCGGGCGGATCCCATGAATCAGGTGCCATTACCGAGGGGAAGCGCCGTCGTCCACACCGCGGCCCCCGATCCGCGATCCGTCACTGATCCCGCAGCACCCGCGGCGACCCGCTGCCCGGAGGCATCCGCCGTCCGGCGGCGCGCGCCGCGGCTCGCCCGCCTCCTGGAGCACCCGGTGCGGAAAGCACTCGTACCCGCCGTACTCGCCACCGCCGTACTCGGTGTGTTCGCCGTCGTGCAGCCACGCGGTTCCGACGCGCACGGGGCGGCGGTCGAGGCCGCCCCGCCGGCCGGTCTGCGGGTCGGCGCCGTCTGCTCGTCGGACATCGACTACGCCACCGAGGTCTCCTGCGGGCTGGGGAACTTCGGCGACGTCCGCTTCCGGTGCGGGTCCGCGGGCACCGCGGCCGCTCCGTGCCCGCGGACCCGCACCGTCACCCTCGAGAACACCGGGCGTACCGCCCTGCGGCTCGTCACCGTCAGCGGCTCGGCGCCGGGTGAGCGGCACGAGACCGTCTCCCGCCTGCTGCGCCCCGGGACCCGGACGGCCCTGGGGCCCCGGGCCGGCGACACCTACCTCTACGACATCGTCCTGCGTTTCGACGCGGGCCCGGCGCAGGCACGGGTCGTCGCCCTGTCCTGAGCCCGGCCGGTCGAAGGGACCCGTCAACGGATGACCAAGGAGAATCGCGCGATGTCCGAGCTCGGACGCCTGGTGGCCGGGAGATACCGGCTGGTCGAGCGGATAGGCCGTGGCGGCATGGGTACGGTCTGGCGGGCCGAGGACGAGCTGCTGGGCCGTGCGGTGGCGGTCAAGCGCCTCCACCAGCCCCAGCCGCACCTGCAGGACGACGAGCTGGAGACG
>NZ_JARAVO010000292.1:0-10538 GCF_033792805.1 Streptomyces sp. PA03-1a | reverse complement strand
CGGTGGCGGCCACAAGGTGCTGGGCCGCCCAGTAGGACGCAAGAACCGCACACAGGTGGGTTACAGCTACCTGCACACCGCCGTCGACGACCACTCCCGCCTGGCCTACAGCGAGATCCTCACCGACGAGAAACAGGAGACCGCCACCGCGTTCTGGGTCCGCGCCCAGGCGTTCTTCACCGCCGCCGGAATCACCGTCGAGCGCGTCCTGACCGACAACGGATCCTGCTACAGATCCCACGCCTGGCGCGACACCCTGACGGCGGCCGGGATCGCCCACAAGCGAACCCGGCCCTACCGGCCGCAGACCAACGGCAAGGTCGAACGCTTCAACCGCACCCTGCTCGACGAGTGGGCCTACGCACAGCCCTACCGCTCAGAGACCGAACGACGAGCCGCGTTCCCACGCTGGCTCCACACCTACAATCACCACCGCGGACACACCGCGCTGAACGGCAAACCACCCGCCAGCCGCGTCCCCAACCTCACAGGGCAATACACCTAGGCCCCACCGGATTCCGGGCGGCCCGACCCTCCCCGTGTGTGCGGCGCGGGCGGGCGGCCCGGCGGTGGGCATGGCCCGGTCGTGGGATCCCCGACCCTGACCATCGCCCCACGGGCGGGCCGCGCCGACCCTCACACCGAGGGCCGGGACCGGAGGCACGAACCCCGGTCCCGGCCCTCGGGCGGTTCCTAGGCGGCTGCGGTGTGGACCGCGATCTGGCGTTCGGCGAGCGCCGCGGCCTCCGCGTTCTGGCGTGACTCGGCGACCACCAGGGCCCGGCCGGCGAGCGCGCGGGCCCTCCGGTGCAGGGCCGCCACACGGGCCGCTTCCGCCCGCCCCCGTCCGGCCGGAGCCGGGGAGAGCCGCAGCGGCGGACGCCCGTGGTGCAGGCCCGCCACGGCCTCGGCGAGCTGCTCCGCGGCACGGTCGAGGTCCGGGCTGCACTCCAGCGCCCGCAGCTCGTCGGTGACGGTGAGCAGGGCGGCGAGGTGTCCGGCGAGCTGGAGGTCCAGCTCCTCGTCACGACTGCGTCGCGGAGAGGTGGGCGCTGCCGTCGTATGGACCGATTTGGTGCGGATCGGTTCGTACATGGGTGCACTCCTCCTGCAATCAGGAGTACATCCTACCTTGGACTCAGTCCAAGGAGGGAGCTTTTCGAGGTATTGGCCCGGGCTACGGCTGCCCGTAGCCGTCCAGGAAGCGCGCGATCCGGCCCACCGCGTCCGCCAGGTCCTCCTTCGCCGGCAGCGTGACCAGGCGGAAGTGGTCCGGCTCCGGCCAGTTGAAGCCGGTGCCCTGCACCACCAGGATCCGCTCGGCCCGCAGCAGGTCCAGCACCATCTGCTGGTCGTCCTTGACCTTGTAGACCTTCGGGTCGAGCCGCGGGAACGCGTACAGCGCGCCCTTCGGCCGCACGCAGGTGACCCCGGGGATCTGCGTCAGCAGGTCGTACGCCACGTCCCGCTGCTCGGCCAGCCGGCCGCCCGGCAGCACCAGGTCCTTGATCGACTGGCGGCCGCCGAGGGCGGTGGCCACCGCGTGCTGGGCCGGGACGTTCGCGCACAGGCGCATGTTCGCCAGGATGGTCAGGCCCTCGAGGTAGCTGGTCGCGTGCTCCTTCGGGCCGCACACCGCGAGCCAGCCGCTGCGGTAGCCGGCCACCCGGTAGGCCTTCGACAGTCCGTTGAAGGTCAGCGTCAGCAGGTCGGGGGCGACCACCGCGGTCGGGGTGTGGGTCACCCCGTCGTAGAGGATCTTGTCGTAGATCTCGTCCGAGCAGACGATCAGGTTGTGGCGGCGGGCGATGTCGGTGAGCTGCCGCAGCAGCTCGTCGTCGTAGACCGCGCCCGTCGGGTTGTTCGGGTTGATGATCACCAGCGCCTTGGTGCGGTCGGTGATCTTGCGCTCGATGTCGGCGAGGTCGGGGAACCAGTCCGCCTGCTCGTCGCAGCGGTAGTGCACCGGGGTGCCGCCCGACAGGGAGACCGCAGCCGTCCACAACGGGTAGTCGGGCGCCGGGATCAGTACCTCGTCGCCGTCGTCCAGCAGCGCCTGCATCGACATCTGGATCAGCTCGGAGACGCCGTTGCCGAGGTAGATGTCCTCGACGTCCAGCTCGACGCCCTTGGTCTGGTAGTGCTGCATGACCGCCCGCCGCGCCGGCAGGATGCCCTTGGAGTCGCCGTAGCCGTGCGCGCCGCCGAGGCTGCGCAGCATGTCCTCAAGGATCTCCGGGGGGCACTCGAAACCGAAGGCGGCGGGATTGCCGGTGTTCAGCTTCAGGATGCGATGACCCGCCGCCTCCAGCCGCATGGCCTCCTCCAGCACCGGGCCGCGGATGTCGTAGCAGACGTTGGAGAGCTTCGTGGACTGGATCACCTGCATGTCCGTGAGCTTACGGGCACGTACCGGGGACCGCCCCGTGTTCTTGGCCACGTATGCGCCGAATGGTGACGTGCCGCTACTCTCGCCGCATGTTCTCGTTACTCAACGACGAACCTGTCGCCAGTGCCGACGACGACCTCCTCGGCGCGGGGCGCGCCGCGCGGCAACTCGCCCGGCTGCTCCTCGACTCGCGCGGATCCACCCCGTTCACCCTCGCCGTCGACGCCGGCTGGGGGACGGGCAAGAGCAGCCTGATGCGCCTGCTCGACGCCGAGCTCCGGGGCACCGCCGACGTCCACACCGTCTGGTACAACGCCTGGACCTCACGCGGTGCCGACGCCCTGGAAGGTCTGATCAAGTCCGTCCTGACGCAGTTCGACCGCCGGCTGCTGCGCCGTGCCCTGCACCGCGCGACCGAGCACCGTGCCCTGCTGCGGACCCTGCGCGCCGCGGCCACGCTGCTCGCCGGACCGCTCGGTGCGGCGGGCCTGGTCGACGAGCTGTGGCGCAGCCTCTCCGTCAACGCCCAGGCCCGCAACGAGATGCGCGACGCCCTGCGGGACCTGGCGACGCAGTGGGCCGGCACCGGCGAGCACGCGCCGCGCCGGCTGCTCGTCGTCTTCATCGACGACCTCGACCGCTGCGCCGAGGAGACCGTGCTCGCCGTCTGCGAGGCCGTCAAGGTCTACCTCGACGTGCCCGGGGTGGCCTTCGTCATCGGCTGCGACCGCTCCGCGCTGTTCCCGGGCGGCCTGCTCGGCGACCTGTCCCCGGCGGGCTCCGCCTTCATGGAGAAGGTCTTCCAGACCAACTACCGCGTACCGCCCCCCGAGGACATCGAGGGATACGTGCGCGGATGCGCCGAACGGGCCGGCATCGGTGCGCTCCTCGACGACACCCACGTCAACCTGCTCGCCGAACGCACCGGGGGCAATCCACGCCGCGTCAAGAGGCTGCTCAACGGTTTCGTCCTGGAGGCCGGACTCAACCCCGTCTGGCAGGACTTCGGCCCCGAGGTCATGCTCCGCATGCTCCTGCTGCAGTACCTGTACGGCGACTTCCACGGCGTGCTGGTCGGCGGACGCGGCAACGACGCGATCCAGGAGTTCCTGGACTACCGGGCGGTGCGGCGCCTGCTGCGCTCGCCCGCGGTCCCCACCGGCCAGGGCGACGCACTGGTGCGCCGCCTCCTCACCGAGCACGAGGTGCCGCTCGCCGCCGACCCCGGACCGGAGGAGCGCGCCCGGGCCCTGGCCGAACTGGAACGGCAGCTCCCCCCGTCCTTCCCCGCGCTGGTCGCGGACCGCGCGTTCACCTCCCTCGTCGACGACCTCGTCCGCATGCCCGAGGCCGCCGACCTCATCCACCGCCTGCGGCGCTCCCCACTGGCCGCCGTGATCACGACGGTCGACCTGGACCAGGCCGTCTCGCAGGCCGCACCCGAGCCTCCCCGGGCCCCGGAGGACGGCCCGTACACCGGGCTGCGCGTGCTGTGGATCGACGACAACCCCGGGACCGTCGCCACCGAGGTCCGGGCCCTGCGGCACAAGGGAGCCGAGGTCGAGGTCGTCGAGGACCGTGCCGGTGCGGAGGAGCGGTTGCCGCTCGCCGTCCCGGACCTGCTGATCTCCGACATCGAACGCCACGGCGACCCGGAGGCGGGCTTCACCGACCTCGAGCACCTGCGCGGCACCGGCCGCTACACCGGCCCTGCGCTCTTCTACGCGGGCTGGGTCGCCCCGGAACGCGAGGAGCGCGCCCGCCGGGCCGGCGCCCTCGGCCTCGTCTGCGAACCTGCCGCGCTGCGCGACCTCATCGACCACGTCCTGCGGCAGCCCGACTCCGCACCGAGCGTCCCGCCAGGACGTCCGTACGGCGGCCGTCCTCGATGACGAACCGCCCGTCGACGAGCACGTACGGGATGCCGGTGGGCAGCGTGCGCGGCGCCTCGTACGTCGCGCCCGCGGCGACCGTCCCCGGGTCGAACAGCACCAGGTCCGCACGGTGGCCCTCGCGGACCAGGCCGCGGTCCGGCAACCCCAGCCGGGCCGCGGGGCGTCCGGTGAGGTGCGCGACGCACTCCTCCAGGCCGAGCACGCCGAGCTCGCGCACGTAGTGGCCGAGGTAGTGCGGGAAGGTGCCGTACGCGCGGGGATGCGGCTTGTCGCCGACGAGCAGGCCGTCGCTGCCGCCGGTGTGGACGCGGTGGCGCATGATCGCCCGGACGTTCTCCTCGTGACCCACGTGCTGGAGGACCGTCGTGCCCAGGCGGTCCTCCAGCAGCAGCCGGCGCGCCGTCGCGAAGTCCGGCAGCCGGCGCCCCACATGGCCCGCCAGGGCGGGCTCGCGCACCCCGGAGACCTCCAGCGTCCGCCACTCCACGGGCACGCCGTGGCAGCCGTCCGACCCCTCCACCTCCATCGCGTGCCGGATGCGTTCCGCCTGCGCGTCGTCCCGGAGCCGGGCGAGGGTCGCCTCAGGACCACCCTCCGTCGCCCAGCTCGGCAGGGTCGCCGCGAGCGTCGTGCAGCCCGGCAGGTAGGGATACGTGTCCAGGGTGATGTCCGCCCCCGCGGCGAGCGCCTCGTCCAGCAGCGCGAGCAGTTCCGGCGCACGGCCCGCGTTCACGCCGAAGTTCATCGTGGCGTGCGCCAGGTGCAGGGCGCAGCCCGCCTCCCGGGTCACGGCGATCATCTCGGCGTAGGCCTCGAGCGCGCCGGCGCCGTAACTGCGCTGGTGCGGGCAGTAGTAGCCGCCGTGGGCGGCCACGACCCGGCACAGCTCGGTCAGTTCGGCGTCCGAGGCGTACATCCCCGGGGTGTACGTCAGCCCGGACGACATCCCCACGGCCCCCTGCGCCAGCCCCTCGGCGACCAGTTCCTTCATCCGGTCCAGCTCCGCCGCGGTCGCCGGACGGTCCTCCCACCCGACGGCCAGCATCCGTACGGTGCCCTGCGGGACCAGGTACGCGGCGTTCACGGCGATGCCCCGGTCCAGGCGGTCCAGGTACTCGCCGACGCTGCGCCAGTCGTACTCCAGGCCCTCGGGGTCGCCGTTCCACCCCGCGAGCTGGCGGCGCAGCCCGGCCAGGGTGCGGTCGTCCACGGGGGCGTACGACAACCCGTCCTGGCCCAGCACCTCCAGGGTCACGCCCTGCGCCGCCTTCGCCTCGTGCGCGGGGTCCGTGAGCAGGGCCAGGTCGCTGTGCGCGTGCATGTCGATGAACCCGGGGGCGAGCACGAGCCCGCGGGCGTCGAGCGTGCGGCGTGCGCCGCGCACCGTCCCGATCTCGGTGACGCGGCCGTCCACGACGCGCACGTCCGCCCGGTACGCCGGGGTCGCCCCGGACCCGTCCACGACGGTCGCGCCGCGAATCGCCAACTCCATCCGTGCGTCTCCTTTGTGCGTGTTCTTCGTCTGCGGCACCGTTGTGGTCGGGGTTGGCGGTTTTCCCGTCGCCCTCCCGATTGCCCGGCGCGGTCAGTGACCGCGCCGCGCGGTCGTTGTGGGGTCGGTGCCGCACCGGGCAATCGGGAGGGAGGGCGGGGGATGCCCGCCGCAGGCGCAAACAACCCGCACACAAACAACCGGGCCGTCAGAAGAACGTGCGGACGAAATCCGTGACGACCCCACCCGTGTCCACGACAGGGATGAGCTGCCACTTGTCGAACGCCGTGCACGGATGCGACACCCCCAGCCCCACCCAGTCGCCGACCGCCAGGTCCCGTGCCCCGGGGGCGACGTCCACGAACGCGTGCTGGTCGGCGAGCTTCGTGACCGTGAGCCCGGCCGCCGGGACGGCGGAACCGTCGGCGCGGCGCACGAGCTGCGGCACCGGGAGGTCGAGGTCGTACGGCGCGTCGCGCTTGCCCGCGTTGAGGAGGGCGAGGCCGGGCTCGGGCCGGGAGAGCACCTGCGTCCAGAGGCGGAAGGCGGGCTCGAGCGACCCCTCCGCGGGGATGCGGTCGTGGAACGGCGTCAGATCGCGGTAGTGGACGTCGTCGTGCGTGACGTACGCCCCGGACCGCAGGAGCCCGAGCACCGGCAGGGACAGGTCCCCGAGCGTGCCGAACGCGTCCGCCACGGCGTCGAACCACTCGCTGCCACCCGCGCTCACCACGATCTCCTCGACGCCGGTGAAACGCCCCGCCGCGTCGAATTCCTGTGCCAGCTGCACGAGTTCGACAAGCCACGCACGCGGGTCCGCCGCCGGCGCCTCGTAGCCCGCGACGCCGACGAGCCGCAGGTGCCGTGCCGCGGCGACCGCGTCGGCGACGCGCGCCGCCTCCTCCGGGCCGCGCACGCCGGTGCGGCCTCCCTCCGCGCCGAGCTCGACGACGACGTCCACGACCGCCGTCAGGGCCGCGTCCATCAGCTCCACCCCGCGCACGGAGTCCACGTAGCAGACGAAGCGGAACTCCGGGTCGCCCGCGAGCTCGCGGGACAGCCAGCGCAGCGCGGCCGCGTCGACGAGCTCGTTGGCGAGGAAGACGCGCCGCACGCCGAACGCCCGGTAGACCCGCACCTGGTGCGGGGCGGCGGCGGTGATGCCCCACGCGCCGTGGGCGAGCTGGCGGGCGAAGAGCTGTGGGGCCATGGAGGTCTTGCCGTGCGGCGCGAAGGCGAGGCCGTGCTTGCCGGTCCAGTCGGCGAGCTGGGCGAGGTTGTGCTCCAGGGCGGGCTCGGAGAGCGTGAGCAGCGGGGTCGTGAAGCCGCCGTCGAAGACGGTGCGGCGCTCGGCGGCGAGTTCGCCGACAGTCAGGCCGTCGGCGTCCGGCGGCAGCCCCTTGAAGCGGTGGTCCACCCGCTCCCGGTGCAGCTCGTCGATGCCCGTGACCTGGTCCATCCCGCCTCCGTTCACCGCTGTTGCAATATGTGCAACGACCGTTGCGTACCATGTTTCCCGCTGTCTAACATCCCGGCCAGCACCGGGTCAACGGTGCGCGGAGAGGAGCGGAAGTGACCGGGACCGTGGGCGTGGCCCTGGACGTCGTGTGCGTGGGCGAGTCCATGGTCACCTTCGTCCCCTCCGTGCCCGGGCAGCGCCTCGCCGACGCGGCCGCCTTCGACCGTGGGACGGGTGGCGCGGAGTCCAACGTGGCCTGCGCGCTGGCCCGTCTCGGCCATGCCGTGCGCTGGATCAGCCGGGTGGGCACCGACCCGTTCGGGGACCACCTGGTGGCGACGATCGCCGCGGCCGGCGTGGACGTCTCGGGGGTGCGCCGCGACCGGGAGCGCCCCACCGGGGTCTACTTCCGCACCGGCGACGGCGAGGTCGCCTACTACCGGGCGGGTTCGGCCGCCACCGCCATGGGCCCGGGCAACGTCGCCCGCCACGAGGCCTGGGCCGGCCGGGTCCTGCACCTGTCCGGCATCACGCCCGCGCTCTCCGAGGGGTGCGCGGACCTCGTCCACGAGCTCACCGCCCCCGCTCCGGGCCGCCCGCTGGTCTCCTTCGACGTCAACCACCGCCCCGCCCTGTGGCGTTCGGCCGACCCGGTACGGCTGGCCCGGCTCGCCGCGCGCTGCGACCTCGTCCTGGTCGGCGAGGACGAGGCCGAGGCCGCCTGGGGCCTGCCGGACGCCGACGCCGTGCGCGAGGCCCTGCCCGGTCCCGCCGTCCTCGTCGTCAAGCAGGGCGCGCACGGTGCCACCGCGTACGAGGGCGGCGCCGACGGGGTCTTCGTGCCCGCGCCGGACACGCCCGTCGTCGACCTCGTCGGGGCCGGTGACGCCTTCGCCGCGGGGTTCCTGTCGGCGACTCTGCGCACGCTCCCGCTGCGGGAGCGGCTCGCCCGGGGCCACGCCCTGGCCGCCGCGGTGATCGGGGTACGGGGCGACTCCCTCGCCACCCTCGGTGACGAGGCATGGGGGAGACTGCGCGCATGAGCCAGACCGTGGACCGCGCGCTGCGCATCCTGCCCCTGCTCGCGGAGGGGCCCGCCAACCTCGAACAGGTCGCCACCCGCCTGGACGTGCACAAGTCCACCGCACTGCGGCTGCTGCGCACCCTGCACGAGCACGGCATGGTCTACCGCCAGGACGACCAGCGCTACCGCCTCGGCGCCCGGCTGTTCGCCCTCGCCCAGGAGGCGATGGAGAACCTGGACGTCCGCGGTATCGCCCACCCCCACCTCGCCGCCCTGGGCGAACTGACCGGGCACACCGTCCACCTCGCGGTGTACGAGGAGGGCGAGGTCGTCTACATCGACAAGGTGGAGAGCCGCTACCCGGTCCGCATGTACTCGCGGATCGGCAAGCCCGTCGCCATCACCGTGGCCGCCGTGGCGAAGCTGCTCCTGGCCGACCTTCCCGAGGCGGAGCGGCGCGCGGTCGCGCAGGGCCTGGAGTACCCGCGCTACACCGCGCGTTCCACCACCGACGCCGCCGCCTACCTCGCCGAACTCGCCCGGGTCCGCGAGCAGGGCTGGGCGAGCGACCTGGGCGGCCACGAGGAGTCCATCAACTGCGTGGCCGCGCCGATCCGCGGCGCCGACGGGCGCGTCATGGCCGCCTGCTCCCTCTCCGCCCCCAATGTGGTCGTCAGCGCGGAGGAACTGCTGAAGCTGCGCCCGCAGGTCCGGCGCACCGCGGAGGCGATCAGCCGCGAGTACTCCGGAAGGCCGAGCGAAGGAACCAGATGAGCGAGAAGACCGCGATCACCCCGGCCGGCCACACCACCCCGCCGGCCAGGTTCTCCCACGGTGTCCGCAAGGGCAACATCCTGCAGGTCGCCGGTCAGGTCGGCTTCGGCCCCGCCGTGCCGGGTCAGGCGCCCGCGCCCGTGGGCCCGGGGCTGCGGGAGCAGACCCTGCAGACCCTCGCCAACGTGCAGGCGGTGCTGGAGGAGGGCGGCTCGTCCTGGGAGGACGTCGTCATGATCCGGGTCTACCTCACCGACACCGCGCACTTCCCCGAGTTCAACGCCCTCTTCGACGAGTTCTTCGCGAGCCTGAAGGGCGCCCCCGCCGCCCGTACGACGGTCTACGTCGGCCTGCCCGCCGGACTGCTCGTCGAGATCGACGCCCTCGCCGTCCTGGGCTGACCGGGCGGCGTCGCCGGCGCGGTGGGCCCGGTGGTCCGACGTGACACCGCGCCCCCGGGGGACGGGACCTCTCCCGGGGGCGCGGTGCGTCGGTGACGGTCCCGCCGGTTACGGCAGCCCGTGCACGTGCGGGCCGACGGTGCCCGAGAAGGCGTTGCCGTTGGTCGCGTCCCAGTTGGTGGACCAGGTCATCGCGCCGCGCAGCCCCGGCCAGGTGGTGGAGGGCTTGAAGGAACCGCAGTTGGTGCCCTTGGTCAGGCAGTCCAGGGCGTTGTTCACCACGGTCGGCGAGACGTAGCCGCTGCCCGCCGCCCGGGTCGACGCCGGCAGGCCGAGACCCACCTGCGAGGGGGCCAGACCGCTCTGCAGCTGGATGCAGGCCAGGGCGGTGATGAAGTCGACCGTGCCCTGCGAGTACACCTTGCCGTCGCAGCCGTTCATGGAACCGCTGTTGTAGTACTGGGTGTTGACGACGGTCAGGATGTCCTTGATGTTCAGGGCGGTCTGGAAGTAGCCGAAGGACGTCGACTGCATGTCGATGGTCTGCGGGGCCATCGTGATGACCAGCCCGGAGCCGGCCTTGGCCGACAGGGAGCGCAGCGCCTGCGTCATGTAGGTCGCGTTGATCCCGTTCTCCAGGTCGATGTCGACGCCGTCGAACCCGTACGTCTGCATCAGCGAGAAGACGCTGTTCGCGAAGTTGTTCGCCGAGGCGGAGTCGGTGACGCTGATCGTGCCGTTCTGGCCGCCGACGGAGACGATGACCTTCTTGCCGGCCGCCTTCTTCGCCGCGATGTCGGTCTTGAACTGGCTGACCGGGTAGTTCAGCGCCGGGTCGAGGGTGAAGGAGACCGCGCCGGGCGTGGTCGTGGCGTCGGCGAACGACACCGCGATGATGTCGTACTGGCTCGGGACCTGGGCGATGGTCTGGACGGTCGCGCCGTTGTTGAAGTTCTGCCAGTAGCCGGTGAGCACGTGCTTGGGCAGCGAGCCGCCGCCGGTGGGCGTCGGCGTCGGTGTGGGCGTCGGTGTGGGCGTCGGTGTGGGCGGGGGCTGTCTCTTATCCACTTCTGCCGCTGCCGACGCATGGCCTTGTTTAGCGCT
>NZ_JARAVO010000291.1:0-10607 GCF_033792805.1 Streptomyces sp. PA03-1a | reverse complement strand
GGCGGTGGCGGCGGGGCGGGGCGTGGTGGTCCTGTCCCGGCCGGCACCCGCGGCGGGCCGTGCGCACCGGGTCCCCGGTCCGCGGGCTGCGTCGCCTGCGGTCGCCGACTAGTCGGCAGCCAGGGGGGCGAATTCCCGGCGGGCGGCGGCCCCGCGGGTGCAGCATGTCGGCAGTCCGGTCGAGACCGGGCCGCGCGCCTCGTCCGAGGGGGGTCCCATGTTGCTCTGCGCCTGTCCTGCCGTGCTGCCGTCCCGGTGCCGCCCGTGCGCGCACACCCTTCCGCGGCTGGCCGCCTCCGCGCTGATGGTGCTCGCCGTACTCGTCTCGGCGTGCGCGGGGTTCGCCGTGCACCGGGCGGAGCGCGCGCAGGCCCTGGCCGAACGGGGCCACCGGCACCTCGTGGAGGGCACCGCGCTGTCCTCGACGGGGCCGGTCTTCCATGAGCACGGCATGCGGTCGTTACCGCCGGTGAGCGCCGGCTGGGAGTACCCGCACGGCCGTTCGCACACCGGACGGGTCCCGGTGGGGCGGCCCGTCGAGGCGGGCGAGCCGGTACGGATCTGGGTGGACGACCGGGGCTCGCCGGCGCCGGAACCCCGCAGTACGGCCGGAGCGCGGGGCGCGGGCCTGGTGCTGGGCATCATGTGCTTCCTGCTGTGGTCGGCCGTGGCCTGGGGCGTGCACCACGCCGTGGGCGCCCTCGTGCTGCGCGGGCGGCTGAGGACGTGGGAGCGGGAGTGGGCGCGCGTCGAGCCGGTGTGGTCCGGCCGGGCGCGCTGACCGGCGTCAGCGGAAGAGCCGCAGGACCCGCAGGCCTCGGACGTGGTCCTCGCCGGGACCCGCCCTGAGTTCCTCCGGGGGTTTCCAGTCGGCGTGCAGGGCGGCCCAGAAGTCGGTCCACGCCTGGGTCTCCGTCGGCCCGCGCCCGACCGCGTCGGTTCCCGGACAGGTGACCACGTAACCGTCGCCGTCCTGCCGGATCGTCACCGCTGGCTCGACCATGGCCACCTCGCGTCCCGGTGCACCCGAATCACGTCAAGGGTCACCCGGTCGGCGCCGACGCGCAACAGCGCTCCGCGTGGGCCGTCCGGGGGACCCCGCAGCGGCCCGCCGCGCCCCCGGGCACCCGGGGCGCGGCGCTGTCCGCCGGCCCCGTCACCCCGCCAGGGCCACGCGGCGGAAGCCCTCGGCGAGGTAGCGCAGCCGCCTCACCACGTAGGCGAAGACCGGGCGGAAGGCCGGGACGGTGCTCCCCGGCCGGTAGGACGTGTCGCTCATCTCGGGCGACCCTTCTGGACGTGCACGGTGTGCGTCGGGGGTGGGTGTCAGTACGGGAGGGGCTTCCCGGACGGTGTCCGCAGGTCGATCGGAGGGCGCGACGGCGCCGGCTTCTTCGGTCGCTGGACGCGGATGCGGCGCATGGTCATCACTCCTTCGGAAACGCGGCCCGTGGTGGGCGGACCCTTCCAGTCCTACGTCGTGGGCACTGTTGCCCGCGTCAGGGAACGTCCCTGAAGCCACCCCTATGCCCGGCATGTCCCTCCTCTCATGGGGTGAGTCCCGCGCAGGGTGCGTCGTGGCTGCTCAGGGACCCGGGGGAGGAAACGGAGATTTCCCTCACAAGCGTCGATACCGGTGGCCAATCTAAGTTCTTGCTTATATAAGCAGCTGCTGCCATAGTGACGGATGTGCATGCATTCGACGTACTCGGGGATCCGGTGCGGCGCCGCATCCTGGAGCTCCTCGCCTCCGGGGAACAGCCGTCCGGTGCGATCACCGAGGTCATCAGCGGGGAGTTCGGCATCTCACAGCCCGCCGTGTCCCAGCACCTGAGGGTCCTGCGGGAGAACGGCTTCGCCGCCGTGCGCGCGGAGGGGACCCGGAGGCTCTACGCCGTCCAGGCCGCGCCGCTGCGCGAGGTCGACGCGTGGCTGGAACGCTTCCGCGGTTTCTGGGAGCAGCGGCTGGACGCGCTCGGCACCGAGCTCGCCCGGGGGCGCCGGGAGCGCCGCCCGGCACAGGAACAGCAGCGACCGGGAACGGGACAGGCCCGAGACCCCGGGAAGGAACGGGAAGACACCGCATGAACATCGTCGACGAGATCAACGCCATCCACCGCGCGACCGGCAGCCGGGAGGTCTCCGGCGAGGAGGCGCGCACGGTGCTGCTGCGCCGTACGTACGACGCCCCGGTCGAGGACGTGTGGGACGCCTGCACCACCGCGGAGCGCATCGGGCGCTGGTTCCTGCCGGTCACCGGCGATCTGCGGCTCGGCGGCCGGTACCAGCTGCAGGGCAACGCCGGCGGGGAGATCCTGCGGTGCGAGCCGCCGGAACTGCTCCGGGTCAGCTGGGTCATGGGCGGGGCGCCCGGGTTCAGCGAGGTGGAGGTGCGGCTGACCGCGGAGGACGCGGAGCGTACGGTCCTGGAACTGGAGCACACGGCCGTGGTGCCGCCCGGCATGTGGGACCGGTTCGGGCCCGGTGCGGTCGGCGTCGGCTGGGACCTGGGGCTGCTGGGGCTCGGGCTGTACCTGGCCGGCGGCGGCATCGGGCCGGAGAAGGCGGAGGAATGGCAGTTCTCCGACGAGGCCCGGGACTTCATGACCCGCAGCAGCCGGGCCTGGGGCACGGCGTACGCCGCCTCGGGGGCCCCCGAGGACACCGTGGCCGCCGCGGTCACCGCCACGACCGGCTTCTACGTCCCGGCACGGCCCGAGTAGCCCCCGCCCCCGGTGCGGTGTTTGCTCCGCCCGACCTCTCGGTTTAAAGTCGCAACCGGGAGAGGGCGATGCAGAAGAAGGACTTCAGTGACGGACCGTGCCCGGTCGCGCGGACCCTGGGCATCGTCGGCGACTGGTGGTCGCTGCTGATCGTCAGGGACGCGCTCAACGGGGTGCGCCGGTTCAACGACTTCCACCGCAGCCTGGGCTGCGCCAAGAACATCCTGAGCAGCCGCCTCACCAAGCTCGTGGAGCACGGGGTGCTGCGCACGGTGCCCGCCTCGGACGGGAGTCCGTACCGGGAGTACGAACTCACCGAGGAGGGCAAGGGTCTGCGGCTGGTGCTGCTCGCCCTGCGTCAGTGGGGCGAGGCCAACCTCTTCGAACCCGGGGAGGAGCGGACCACCCTCGTGGACCGGGCGACCGGTCGCCCGGTGGCCCCGCTGGGGATGCGCGACGCCGACGGCCGGCCGCTCGGGCCCGACGACGTCGAGTTGCGGACGCCGGCGCCCTGACGACCCGCGGGTGCCGGACCGCGACGGGGGAAACGTGGCCCGGCACCCGCACCGCGCGCCTGTCCGCGATGACGCCGTTCATGCGCACCGGGCGCGGCCCGGTGCGCATCACCCCCGCGCCGCGCTCAGAGGGGACGGGCCGCCGGCTCCAGGACGAAGACCGGGATCTCCCGGTCGGTCTTCTTCTGGTAGTCCGCGTAGTCGGGGAAAGCCTCGACGGCCCGGTCCCACCACAGCGCCTTCTCCTCGCCGGACACCTCACGCGCCGTCATGTCCTGGCGCCGGGGGCCGTCCTGGAGCTCGACCCGGGGGTCGGCGACCACGTTGTGGTACCAGACCGGGTTCTTGGGGGCGCCGCCCAGCGAGGCGACCACGGCGTACTGCCCGCCGTGCTCCACCCGCATCAGGGGGGTCTTGCGGATCTTCCCGCTCTTCGCGCCGCGGGTCGTCAGGATGACCACGGGCAGGTCCCGCATCGTGGTCCCCTCGGTGCCCCCGGAGCTCTCGTACCGCTCGACCTGCTCGCGCGCCCACGTCTGCGGGCTCGGTTCGTACTCGCCCTCCAATGGCACGGGCTCCTCCTCGGTGTCGGTGGTGCTGTCCCGCCCCATCCTCCCCCGCCCGCCGCCTCGTTGCGACGCGCACCCCACCGCGTACGCGTGCTCACCCGGCCACGTCGTGCAGCAACGGCCGCAGGAAGTGCGCGAGTTCGACCGGGTGTGTGAGGTAGGGGGCGTGCGCGCCGGGGATGCCGACCAGCTCGGTTCCCAGCCTTCCCGCCAGCCACTCGGCCAGCGCACCAGTTCCTCCGGCGCGCCCCTCGGCCCGTCCGCCGCCATGCCCCGTTCGAAGGCACGGTCGAACCGGGCGCGCACCGCGCCGGGATCCGCGCTCACCGACAGGAGCGGGGGCTCGTGGACGATGGCTGCCCGCACCGTCTCCGGGTGGCGCAGCGCGAGGTTGAGCAGGATCACCGCCCCGCTCCCGGACCCCAGGACGGCCGCCGGACCGAAGCCGAGGCCGCGGAGCAGCCCGGCGGCGTCGTCGGCCTGCTCGTCGATGGACGTCGAGGTCCATCGCGGCGGACGCGGGCTGCGCGCGTTCCCCCTGCGGTCGTAGGAGACGACGGTGAACTCGTCCGCGAGCGCCTCGGCCGTCCTGGTCCACACACCCGCGTCGCCGCCCGCCCCGGAGACGCACAGGAGGGGCGGCCCCTGGCCGCGGCGCTCGTAGTGGAGCGCGACCCCGCCGACCTCGATCATGCCCATGGGGATGGTCTTCCCGCCGCGGCGCGCCCCCGGCGTGGGCCGTCCGGGTGAGGCGGCCACGAAGAGGTCGCTGCAGCTCGGCTGCCACGCACCCTCTGGTGGCGGTATGTCACGAGAAGCGCTTTTTGCCCGGTGGTGATTTGCTGCGCATGGCGGCGGACCGGTTCTGGGAGCCCCCTCCACGGAGCCGCCGTCTCATCCCTTTCCGTCACAGCTCAAGGAGGAGCTTGATGTCGGTCTACACCCCCCAGCAGTACGGTCAGCAGCTGCAGCAGCCGCACTGGCAGCAGTCCGGTCAGCAGCAGTCGCAGCCGTGGGCAGGCCAGCAGGGCTACGGACAGCAGGGCATCGGCCAGCCGTTCATGGGTCTGCAGGGCTACGGGCAGCAGCACTTCGGCCAGCCCGGCATCGGGCAGGGCCAGCAGCAGCTGCCGCTGCTGGTGACCGAGCTGTCGCTGCGCTGTGCGGCCACCGCGGTCAACGCCGTGGTCGAGCAGGTGCGCATCGACCCGCAGATCATGATGGGCATCCAGGCGCAGGGCCAGATCCCCCCGCACGCCTGGAGCAGCGTGCTCACCGAGTGCGCCCGCCGCATCGCGCCGGTCGTGCACAGCGCGCTGAGCCAGATCGCCCAGGGCCAGTCGCCGTTCGGCCAGTACGGCCAGCAGTTCGGCCAGCAGTTCGGCCAGTTCAGCCAGTACGGCCAGTTCCCGGGCCAGTTCCAGAACGGTCAGTTCCAGAACAGCCAGTTCCAGAACGGCCAGTCCCCGTACGGGCAGTCGCCGTACGGGCAGCACGTCGGTCAGATGCCGCTCGGCATCTGAGCGGTCTCCCGGTCGGCCGGGGCGGCCCTTGCGGCTGCCCCGGCCGACCGGGCCGTCCGGCCGCGGCAGCGGCGCGGTGTGGTCCAACGCAAGGTGATCGGTGAAGGCGGAAGCGTGATGAGTGAGCAGCAGGGCAACGGCGACATGGCGAAGGGGCACGGCGGCGCCAAGGGCGGCCGCAAGCCCGGTGCCGGATCGGAAGCCGGCGGGGCGAACGGACCGGTCGCGGCACCGGGCGACACGAAACAGGGCCCCGGGCACTACATGGGGATGGCGGGGACGCACGCCGGGCACCCGGGCCGCGCGGCCTGGGGCCGGTACCTGGTGGCACCCCGGCCGGTCCCCTGGCTGACCGCGGGCGTGCCGCCCGTCGAGGCCTCGGCGCTGTTCACGCTGCTCGAGGAGGATCCGGAGGTGGAGGTGGTCGCCCAGGTGCACCCCTCCCGCTCCCGCGGCCTGGAGGCGATCGCCGAACCCCACCCGGTGTGCCCCCCGGTGGCCGTGGTGACGATGCCCCACGAGCGCGCCCGCGCGCTGGCCGCCAACCCCCAGGTGGTGGTCGAGGCCGACCAGCCGCTGGCCTACACGCCGGCCCCCGCGACGCGGCCGGCCGCCGCGGCCGTGGACCCGGCGATGGAGGTCACCCTCCAGGAGCCGCCGCGGATCACGGTGCGCGTGACGAGTCGCGGTCAGGGCGTGCCCGACGCGCAGGTGTGGGCGACGGGCACCGGCACGACGGCGTACGCCGTCACCGGCGCCGACGGCCGGGCCGAGCTCGTCCTGCCGGCCGACACCCCGGCAACCCTCCGGTCCCTGTACGTGCGACCGGCGGGCGACCACTGGCCGGTGCGCACCGGCCGCCCCTTCCCGGACGACGACACCCTGTCCGGCGCCGAGGTGGAGGTGGTGGTCCGCTCCCTGGCGGAGACCTTCGAGGGCTTCCCGGACCGGCCGCTCACCGGCTGGGGCTGGCAGGCGATGCGCCTGCACGAGATCCCCCCGACCTACCGCGGCCACGGCGTGTCGGTGGCCCTGCTGGACTCCGGCGTCGACACCGCGCACCCGGACCTGAAGGACACCGTCCGCTCCGGCGCCGACTTCACCCCCGCCGCCGACGACGCGGGCTGGCGGACGGACGCGACCGGGCACGGCACCCGCTGCGCCGGGATCGTGGCCGCCGCCGACAACCGCACCGGGGTCACCGGCATCGCGGCGGACGCCACGGTGCACGCCCTCAAGCTGTTCCCCGGCGGCCGCGTCGCCGACCTGCTGCGCGCGGTGGATCACTGCATCTCCCACGACATCGACGTCGCGCAGATCAACGTCACCTACGACCAGCCCTCGCAGCTGGCGGCGTGGAAGCTGATGGACGCGCACGCGGCGGGCATCGCCGTCATCGCCCCGGCGGGCGACACCTCCGGTGCGCTCAGCCCGCTCGCCGCCCTGCCCACCGTGCTGGCCGCGGGCGCGCTCGCGCACACCGGCACGTACCCGCCGGACAGCCCGGCGGCCGCCACCCAGCCTCCGTGGCCCGGTCCGTACCCGGCGCCCTTCACGCCCACCGGGCCCGGCGTCGACCTCACCGCACCCGGAACCGCGATCGTCACCACGGCGCTCGGCGCCACCTACACGGTCGCCGAGGGCACCGCCATCGCGGCGGCCCATCTCACCGGGCTGGCCGCGTTGCTGCTCGCCCACCACGAGCAGCTGCGGGCGACGCCGCACCCCCGCGGCGCCGCGCGCACGGACCAGCTGATGGCGCTGCTCCGCGGTGCCAGCCGGCCGCTGCCCGTCACCGAACCGCTCCGCGTCGGCGCCGGGCTGCCCGACGCCCCGACCGCGCTCGGTCTCGCCGCCCCGACGGCGACGTTCGACGCGTCCGCCGACCCCCTGGCAACGGGCTCGTCCTCCCCCAACTGAGGCGCGCCCCGCACACCGGGCGGTGGTCCGGTCCCGTCTCCCGGACCACCGCCCCTCACGCGCCGCCGGCGTCGGGGGCGGACGGTCAGGGCGCCGCGCCGGGGGTGCGGGCGACGGTCAGCGCGACCGAGCGGTCGCCGATCCGGACGACGCGGGCGACCGGGGCGTGCAGGCCCGAGGCGGCCGCCAGGTCCGCGGCGTCGCGTGCCGTCACGGGGAGCGGCAGGTCGCGTGCGACGAGCGACGCGAAGGGGCCGGAGGCCCGGAAGCCGGACGCGAGGGGGAGGCTGTACCCGACACGGCCACCAGGCCGCAGGACGCGCCGCCAGTCGGCGAGGGCCCGCCCACCGAGGAAGTGCAGGGACGACGCGCACAGGACCAGGTCGAGCGCTCGGTCGGCGCAGGGCAGCGGCACGGCGTCCGCGACCCGCCAGTCGATCGCCCCGGGGGCCGCCAGGCGCTCGGCGCGCGCCCGGCCCGCGGCGATCATGGCCGCGGAGACGTCCACGGCCAGCACCGCGGGGTCGGCGGACGAACGGGAGCGGGCGAGCGTCAGGGCCACCGCCCCGGTGCCGCAGGCCACGTCGGCGACCCTCCGGTCCACCGGCGTGGGGTCCGCCAGCTCGATCAGGGCCGCGGCGACGGCGTCGTGATGGTCGTCGTCATAGTCCGCGGCCAGCAGGTCGAACGCCTGGCTCATCGGCGTCCGCTGCCGTGTCGGCTCCAGCGGGGGTCCGTGCATTTGGTGGCGGTCCTCCCAGGGCGTCGCGCACGATCGCGACCACGGCCATGTCGTCCTGCAGCGGGGCGGAGGTGTGGGCCAGCAGGTCGTCGGTCATCTCCCGTACGAGCTGGTCGGGGCCGCGGTCGCCCCACTCCGCGACCCGGCTGATGAGCGGGTAGAACTCCCCGTCGCCGTTCCGGGCCTCGGTCACGCCGTCGGTGTAGAGCAGCAGCCGGTCGCCGGGGGCGAAGGTGAAGGTGGTGGGAGCGTAGCTGCTCCCGGTCAGTCCGCCGAGTCCCAGCGGCGGCGCCGGTTCGGGGACGTCGAGGGTGGTGACCGTGCCGTCGTGGAGGAGGATCGGCGGCAGGTGCCCGCAGCTGACCACGTGCACGTACGGCTCGTCGTCGGGGATCTCGACGACGGCGGCGGTGACGAAGCGCTCCCCGACGTCGGTTTCGCCCGGCCCGTCCCACGCCTGGGTCAGCTCCCAGCGGACGCTGCCCTCCAGCGACTCCATCAGCTCCGCCAAGGGCGCCTGCCGGTGCGCCGAGGCGCGGAACGCCCCGAGGACGGTCTCGGTGTCGCCGATGGAACCCAGTCCCTTGCCACGCACGTCGCCTATGAGCAGGCGGGTGGCCCGGGCCGTGCGGGCCACGGCGTACAGGTCGCCGCCGATGCGCTCACCGTCGCCGGCGCTGCGGTACGCCGTGGCGATGGACACCGGCCCGGCTTGGCGCGGCAGCGGGCGCAGCAGCACGCCCTGGGTCGCCTGCGACACCGCGCGCAGCTCCGCGAGCTCATGTCTGCGGCGCTCGCGCAGGGCGCTGATGAGGACGAGCAGCAAGGAGAGCAGCACCAGGGAACCGAGCTGGACGAGGACGTTCTCGGTGAGGAGCGTGTGCCGCTCGGCGCCCGCGGCGACGAGGGCGAGCACCGCCGCGAGTCCCGTCAGGGCCCCGTACACGGCTCCGGCGAAGGCGGAGGCCAGCGCGACGGGGATGACCAGCACGTGGGCGAGGTGGATGTCCTCCGGGAGGAAGTGGTCGGCGACCGGCACCGCCGTGATGATCGCGATCATCACGGCGAGGAAGACCCTGCAACCCGATCCGATGGGATCCTGCATCGCCGAGAGACGGGACCCGAGCTCCATGCGGGTGCCTCCCTTCCCGCACCCGGGCCGGGTGCGACCACGACAAGCCCTCCCTCTGCGCGATCTCAACATACGGGCTTTTCGTTTTCTTCCGGACAAAATTCTCGTACGGGAATCCATCATCCGACGTCCGGAGGTATGGGCGGAAGATCCACGGGCACTTTCCGGGGGCTCAGGCGGCCAGCAGATCCGCCCAGCGCCCGCTGCCACGGCTGCGGGTACCGACGCCGGAACCGATGCCGAGGCTGTCGACGATGGCGGCTCCACGGCCGTGCTCGCCGGGGCCGCGGCCGGCGGCCCAGGTGCCGTGCCGCGGCGCGGGCCCGCCGTCGGTGACCTCGACGCGGATGATCGCCGTGCCGTCGACCTCGCCGCGGCGCAGGCGCAGGGCGACCGGTGGCAGCGCGTGCTCCACGGCGTTGGTCACCAGTTCCGAAACGACGAGGACGGCGTCGTGGACGGCCTCCTCCGGCACCGACCAGCCGGTCAGCACGGTGCGGGCGGTGCGTCGCGCGACGGCGACGGCCACGGCGCGGTGCTCGAGCTCGCACACGTACACGTCGGTGCGGCCGGCCGATGACGAGGTGGCGTACCAGTGCGTCATGTCCATCACTCCCCACGCCGAAGGGCTGCTCCGCAGCGTCACCGGTATGGGGAAGAACCCCCTGTCCGTCCCCAACGGATGCGGGGCCCCGGCACCCGCTCACATGGTGTACCCGGCTGTGACCTCCTGAACCCCACGTGTCACAGCGGTTGCGCAGCGCCTGCCGGAGGCCCGTGGCACGTCTGCGATGCTGGTCGCGTGCCGCCCCCGCAGACCACGCCCGAACCGATCACCGCGGACCCGCCCGACGTCGCCGCCGGCCCGCTGCTCACCCAGTCGTGGCTCGACCTGGCCTTCCTCCACTGGGCGGCCGACCCCGCCGATATCGCGCCGCTCCTGCCGGCCGGCACCGTCCCCGACACGCTCGACGGCGCCACCTACGCCGGCCTCGTCGCCTTCCGCATGCACCGCGTCGGCTGGTTCCGTCTCCCGGGCGTCCCCTACCTGGGCACCTTCCCCGAGACGAACGTCCGGCTGTACTCCGTGGACGCCCACGGGCGGCGCGGTGTCGTCTTCCGGTCGCTCGACGCGTCCCGGCTGATACCGGTGGCGGTCGCGCGCGCCGCGTTCCGCCTGCCGTACCTGTGGTCGCGGATGGCGATCCGCCGCGACGGCGACACCCTCACGTACACCAGCACGCGCCGTTGGCCGGGCCCGCGCGGGGCGCACTCGCGGATCAGCGTGCGCGTCGGCGAGCCCGTCGCGGAACCCACCGAGCTCGAGCACTTCCTCACCGCGCGCTGGGGACTGCACAACACCTTCTTCGAGCGGCAGCTGTACCTGCCGAACTCCCACCCCCGCTGGCCGCTCCACCGCGCCGAACTGCTCGAGTGCGACGAGAGCCTGATCACGGCCGCGGGCCTGCCCGCCCCCGTGGGC
>NZ_JARAVO010000290.1:0-10621 GCF_033792805.1 Streptomyces sp. PA03-1a | reverse complement strand
GGTGCGGGGCGGCGGCCGGTCAGAGCCTTCCGCTGCCCGCGTGGCGGTCGACGACGTACGGTACGGCGCCCGCACGGTCGACCCGGGTGCGCAGGGCCGGGGTCCACCCCGCGTCGTCGCCGAGCTGCTCGGCGGGGACGCCCGCGTTGTGGACGGCGAGCAGGTCGACGGGGCGGCCGTTGACGAGGTTGCCGTCCTCGGTGAGGGCGGTGCCCTTCCACTTCTTGATGACGGTGGCGCGGTCGACGCCCGCAGGCAGGGTGAAGGCGTTGGCCTCCGCCACGAGCTGCGACTGGACGCCGACACCGAGGCTGTAGCCGTAGGCGTAGCCGGAGTCCGCGGTCGCCACGTAGTGGTTGTTGTAGGTGTCGACCTGGCCGAAGCGGACGCGCGGGGCGCGCTCGGTGACGTTCCGGTAGAGATTGTGGTGGAGGGTGACGCGCAGCCTGCCCGCGTCGGTGGCGGCGGCGCTGTCGCTGTTGCCGATGAGCGAGGTCTTGCCGTGGTCCCGGAAGACGTTCCAGGACCCGGTGACGAGGTCGGAGCCGTTGATGACGTCGAAGAGGCCGTCGTGCTTCTGGAAGACGCGGCCGAAGTACGTGGGCAGGGTCGTGTCGGGCTCGTCGCCGTCGGAGAAGGTGTTGTGGTCCACCCACACGTGCGTGGAGCCGACCACGCTGAGGTTGTCGTACTCGGAGTTCCAGTTGCCGGTGTCGCCGTCGGTGGGGTCCCAGGCGGGGAAGCAGTCGGCGGCGTTCTCGAAGGACAGGTTGCGGATGATGACGTCGTCGGCGTCCTGGACCATGAGGTTGCCGCCGCGGAGGGTGGCGCCCCGGCCGAGGCCGACGATGGTGGTGCGGGAGCCGACCCGCACCTGGACGCGTTCCGCCTGGACCTTCTGCGAGGCGGCGCGGGCGTCCTCGAGCGGGCCGGACGGCTCGCGGTCGGTGCCCCACACCGCGGGGTCGTAGGCGGCGAGGTAGCCGTCGAGCGTGTACCCGTCGGTGGCGTAGTCCGCGCAGCCCAGGGGGGTGCCGTCGTCGGCGGTGTTGACGTCGATGACGCCCTTGACCTGAACGATCCGGGGGGTGCCGTCGCCGTCGCCGAGGGCGGCGACCAGTTCGGCGCGGTTGCGCACGGTGAAGACGTGGGCGGCGTCGGCGGCCGAGCCGCCCCTGGTGCCCCGGCCGGCCGAGGCCCAGCCGTCACCGGCGGGCAGTACGGCACGGCCGAGGGCGGCCCCGCGCGGGACGGCGGCCTGGGCCGCGGCCGGAGCGGTGAGGGCGAGGGCGAGCGTCGTGCAGCCCATCAGAACAGGAATGACGCGCGCATGACACATAGATCTGCGCATTGCGGCTCCTTTGGGAGGAGGTGGGGATGGGAGAGGGAGCGGGAGCGGGAGCGGGGACGGCCGGCGGCTCACGGCGCGGCGTGGGCGCCGCCGGCCGTCCCGTACCCGGGCACGCGGATCAGGAGGTGTGCTTCTTCCAGTCCGCCTGCGCGGCGTTGAGCTTCCCGGCGAAGGCGTCGAGGAAGTCCTTGGCGCTCAGCCGGCCGAGGACGACCTTCTGGAACTCCGGTTCGCTGTCGGCCTTGCTGAGGGTGTTCCAGTCCGGCAGGTAGTACGGCAGCTGGACGATCTTCGTCTTGGGGTCGGTGAGCGCCTCGATGGCGATCTTGGTCGCCCCGGCGGAGGCGATCCAGTCGTCGTCCTGCGCCTCGGTGTTGGACGGGATGGCCCCGGCCGACTCGTTCCACAGGCTGTTCGCCTCCGCGGAGGCGGCGAACTCGATGAACTTCCAGGCGGCCTCCTTGTTCTCGGAGCTCTTGAACAGACCGAGCCCGTCCACCGGGTTGGAGACCGTGGTGCGCACCCCCGCCGCGTCGACCGGCATGGCCACGCCCGCGAACTTGCCCTGACCGAGGGCATCCAGGTGGTTCTGGTAGGAGCCCAGGTTGTGCTGGAGGATGCCGATCTTCCCGTTGTCGAACTCGGCGACCATCTTGGTGAAGTCGTTGTTGAGGTCGGCCTCGGGCGTGGTCTTCTTGTACAGCGCGACGTACTTCTCCAGCGCCGCCACGTTCTTCGGGTCGTTGACGGTGGTCGTGTCGCCGTTCCAGAAGCTGTCGATGCCCGACTGCCCGTACATCATGTCCAGGGCCTGGGCGATCGAGCCGGCGCCGCCGCGGAAGGTGAAGCCGAACTCGTTGCTCTTGCGGTCCGTCAGCTTCTCCGTCGCCGTGAAGAACGCGTCCCAGGTGGTGGGCGCCGGCACCCCCGCGGCCTCGAAGAGGTCGGTGCGGTACCACAGGACGCCCATGTTCGCGGAGGTCGGCACGGAGAACAGCTCGTCGCCGCCACCCGCCACCTGCACGCTCTTGACCAGGTTGGGGTCGAACCTGCCCTTCAGGGGGCTGTCGTCGATGCGGTCGGTCACCGGGTCGAGCGCGCCCTGCGCCACCAGGCTCGCGAGCATCGCGGTGCCCACGCCACCGACGTCGGGCAGGCCCTTGCCGCCCGCGATGGCGGTGTCGTACTTGGACTGCACGTCGGCGGCGGCGACCCCGACGTACTTCACCTCGACGTCCGGGTTCTTCTTCTCGAAGCGGGAGATGATCTCCTTCCACACCTCGGTGCGGACACCGCCGTTGTTGTCCCAGAAGGTGACGGTGCCCTTGCCGCTGCCCTCGCTGCCCGAGCTGCCCTTGCCGTCGGTGCCGCAGGCGGACGCGGTCAGCGCCAGTGCGGAGACGGCCGCGACGGCGGCGGCGAGGCGCGCTCCGCGGCCCTTCGGTGCTCTCATGGTGACTCTCCTGTCGGGGTGCGTGCGGGTGGTGGGGACGTGAGGGGTGGCCCGGGGTCCGGCGCGGGCCGTCGCCGGTGTCCGCGGCGGTAGGTGCCGTCGCGGGGGGTCGGCGGTCCAGGGGCGCATCGTCAGCCGCTCCCGTCGACGAGGCGGCGGGCCAGCGCGCCGGCCTGCGCGGGTCCGAGCCGCCCGTCGGCGACGGCGGTGACGATCCGCCGGGTCACGGTGCCGCCCGCGGGGACGGGCAGCCGCCGCGCCCAGGCGAGGGCGGAGCCCACGCCGGGGTACTCGGCGGTGCGCACGAACCACGGGTCGCGGCGGGTCCCGGCGGTCGCCCCGGCGAAGACCAGCGTCCAGCCCTCGCCCGAGAGGGCCAGCCAGTCGGCCGCCCGGCCGTGCACGGCCTCCTCGCCCTCCGCGCCGGCCGTGAACACCCGCGCCCGCTCCGGCTCGGCGGGCGCCCGCCAGAAGAAGCCGCCGTAACCGGCGCCGGGGCGGCCGTTGGTGGCGGGGCTGCCGATGGTCAGCTCCCGGTCGCCGGGGTTGGCCAGGGCGAAGGTGACGTCGAGCGCCCAGCAGCCCTCGCCGAGCGCGCGGGCCGTGACCGTCCGTCGCTCGCGGAGCAGTTCGCGGTCCCCGGTGCGCCAGGACAGCTCCTCGGTGAAGCCGTCCGGGCCGCCGCGGAGCAGGCCCAGGTGCTCCTGGACACCGTGGTCGTCCAGCTCGGCCGGGCCCCGGTCGCGGACGTAGGTGCGCCCGCCCCAGAAGTTGCGCCCGTCGACGTCGGGGACGGCGACGCTCACCCCGAGGTGGTGGAGGTGGTCGCCGGGCATGAACTCGGTGACGGGCACCCCTGCCAGGGTGGTCAGCGGGTGCAGGTAGGGGCGCGGGGCGAGCCGCCCGGGCAGCTCGGGGCGGTGGACGTACCGTCCGACGGTGCGTCCGGCGGCGCGCAGCACGGTGGTCGTCATCGCCGGATCACCCCGTTCGGTGCGGCCCAGGGGGCGCCCAGCTCGGAGAAGAGGGCCAGGGTCTCCGCGCCGGCGGTGACCATGCCGTCGACCCCGGTGACGACACGTCGCGTGGACCGTTCGCCGGGCTCGGTGCGCCAGGCGCCGTCGGGGAGCGGCACCGGGTCCGGGGCGGTGCGCACGGCCTCGACGACCTTCATGAAGGCGCCGGTGGCGCGGGGCGGCACGAGCAGGTCCTCGCCGTGCCGCACGTGCGCGACCA
Source organism: Streptomyces sp. PA03-1a (assembly GCF_033792805.1). Lineage (NCBI taxonomy): Bacteria > Bacillati > Actinomycetota > Actinomycetes > Kitasatosporales > Streptomycetaceae > Streptomyces > Streptomyces sp. PA03-1a. The sequence goes on along the minus strand of NZ_JARAVO010000290.1, from coordinate 6,581 downwards.
GGTTCTCCAGCAGGTCCGTGCGTCCGTACCGCTGCTCCTGCGGGCCGCGCCCGGCGCGTTGCAGCAGGACGCGGTCCTGCTTGTACCAGAACGTCACACGGCCGCGGTCGCCGTGGACGACGACGTACGGCTCGGCGTTCCGCTCGGCGCACAGGGTGGCGGTGACCGTGACGACCGTGCCCCGCGCGGTGCGCAGCCGCAGGGCGGAGGTGTCGTCGGCCTCGATGGCGTTGGCCCGGAAGAGCTCCAGCTCGATCGCCCCGACGTCCTCGGCGCGTTCGCTGCCGTCCAGGGCGAGCGCGGTGGCGACGGCGTGGGCGAGGGGGTTGGTGAGCACCCCGTCGACCACGTCCGTACCGCCCATCCTGCGCCGCCCCGACCAGGCGGCCCGGCGGAAGTAGTGCTCGTCGCGCACCCAGTTGCCGGCGGCGCCGATGCCGCGCACGGTGCCTATCGCGCCGTCGGCCACCAGCGCGCGGACGGCGTCCAGGGCGTGCGAGCCCAGCGACTGGAAGCCGATCTGGCAGGCCCGCCCGCTCGCCTCGACCCCGGCGACCAGCCGTTCGTACGCGGCGTAGGAGGGTGCGGGCGGCTTCTCCAGCAGCACGTGGGCGCCCTGCGCAGCCGCGGCCAGCGCCAGGTCGGTGTGCGTGTGGAGGGGGGTGCAGACGATGACGATCCCGGCGCCGGTCCGCGCGGTCAGTTCGCCCAGGTCGGTGCCGTGGGCGGGTGCGGGGAACCCGGCCGGTTCCCCCGGTGCCGGCGGGACGGTGTCACAGATCCCGGCGAGCCGCACCAGACCGGTGGCCGACAGCCTCCTCAGGTTCTCCAGGTGCCAGGCGCCGTGACCGCGGGCCCCGGCCAGGACGACGGGCACGGGCGCGTCGCCGGGCGGCGTCGCCGCCGGGCCGCCGCCGACGGGCCGCGTGGATGCATCTCGCACGGTTCGGACCTCCTCGTCCGCGGGACAGGGGCGGGTGGCGGGACGGGCGTCAGCCCTTCACCGCACCCGCGCTGAAGCCGGTGACCAGCCACTTCTGGATGAAGGCGAAGACGATGACGACGGGCACCGCGGCCACGACGCCGCCCGCGGCGAGCGTTCCGAGCTCGACGCTCTCGCCGGAGCCGATGGTGTAGCTGAGGCCGACGGGGATCGTGTACTTCTCCTGCGTGCTGAGGAACATCAGCGAGAAGAGGAAGTGGTTCCAGCTGTGCACGAAGGCGAAGGAGCCCACCGCGACCAGCCCCGGCCGCAGCAGCGGCAGCACCACCGCGCAGAAGGCCCGGATCCGGCCGCAGCCGTCGACCCAGGCGGCCTCCTCCAGCGACACCGGGACGTTCCTGATGAAGCCGCTGATGAGGATGATCGACAGCGGCAGCTGGAAGACCGTCTCGGCGACGATGACGCTCCACAGGGAGTCGATCATGCGCAGTTCGCTGAAGATCTGGAAGAGCGGCACCAGCATGAGCGCGCCCGGGATGAACTGCGAGCACAGCAGGGCGAGCAGGAAGGCGCGCTTGGCGCGGAAGTCGAAACGGGCCAGCGCGTAACCGCCGAGCAGGGCGATCACGGTGGTCATCACGAGCGTGGCCACGCCGATGAGCAGGCTGTTCTTGAAGAACACCGCGAAACCGAGGTCGTTCCACACCTTCGAGAAGTGCGCGGTGGTGGCCGGCCACGGCACCAGCGAGGTGGACCCCGAGGGGCGCAGCGCGAACAGCAGCATCCAGTAGAAGGGGACGAGCGTGAACAGCAGGTACAGGCCGAGCGGCAGGTAGATCTGCCAGCGGGGCGCACCCGCGCCGAGCCCCCGGCGCCCGCGGCGCCGCCCGGCACCGCCGCCGTCGTCGTCGTCGGGGCGCGCGGCGGGCGCCACGCGCGGCAGGGGGAGGCCGTTCCTCTCCGGCACGGTGGTCGTCATGTGCGGTCGCCCCCGAACTTGCTCAGACGCAGGTAGACGATGGAGCAGAACAGGAGGATCACGAAGGCGACGGTGGTGAGCGCGGACGCGTAGCCGAAGTCGTGGCCGTCGATGCCGGTGTTGGCCACGTACAGCGGCAGCGTGGTCGTCGAACCGGCGGGACCGCCTCCGGTGAGCGTGTAGAGCAGGTCGACGTTGTTGAACTCCCACACCCCGCGCAGCAGCGTGGACAGCACGATGGCGTCCCGCAGGTGGGGCAGCGTGATGTGGAAGAACCGCCGGAAGCGGCCCGCGCCGTCGACCGAGGCCGCCTCGTACAGCTCGTTCGGGATGGACTGCAGGTCGGCCAGGATGAGGATGGCGAAGAACGGGACCCCGCGCCACAGTTCGGCCAGGACGGCGGCCGGGAAGACGGTGTCGGGGTCGGAGAGCACCGAGGTGCCGTACTCGCCGATGCCGGCGTCCGCCAGGTAGCGGCTGATGCCCGTGGCGGGGTTGTACAGCAGCATCCAGATCGTGGTGGTCAGCACGCCGGAGACGGCCCACGGCGAGAAGACCAGGGCGCGCGCCAGTCCGCGGCCGACGAAGGTCTGGTTGACGACCAGGGCGAGCGCCAGCCCGAGGGCGAGCTGCAGCCCCACCTCCGCGGCGACCCACTTGAGGCTGAAGAGCAGGCTCTGCCAGAACAGCGGGTCGTCGAAGAGGATCCGCTGGAAGTTGCCGAAGCCGGCGAAGCCGTTCCGCCAGGGCTTGGTGACGTTGTGGTCCTGCAGGCTGTAGTAGAGGACGCTGACCATCGGGTAGGCGATGAAGCCCAGCATCAGCAGGACGGCGGGGGCGATCAGGAGGTACGGGGTGCGCCGGGCCGCGCCGGACGGCCGGCGCCGCGAGGGCCGGGGTGGTTTCGCCACGGCTGTGGCCATGACCGGTACTCCTTCGTACGGGTGCGGGGAAAGCGCTTGCCTAGTGGTGCGGGGCCGCCACGGGCGCGGTGGCGGTACGGGCGCGGTGGCGGTACGGGCGGTACGGCGTGGTGCGCGGCGGGGCGTCAGCCCGCGTAGGGCTCCGGCACTTCTCCGGGCCGGGTCAGGAAGCGGAAGTCGCAGCCGGTGTCGGCCTGGGTGATCTGGTCCTGGTACAGCGCGCCGTAGCCGCGTCCGTAGCGGGGCGGCGGCGCCTGCCACTGCGCGCGCCGGCGTTCCAGTTCCGCGTCGTCGACCTCCAGGCGCAGGGTGCGCGCCTGGACGTCCAGGGTGATCGGATCGCCAGTGCGGACGAGGGCGAGCGGCCCGCCCACGTGCGACTCGGGCGCCACGTGCAGCACGCACGCGCCGTAACTCGTGCCGCTCATCCGGGCGTCGGAGATCCGCACCATGTCCCGCACCCCCTTCTTCAGGAGGTGGCCGGGCAGCGGCAGCATCCCGTACTCGGGCATGCCCGGGCCGCCGAGCGGACCGGAGCCGCGCAGCACGAGCACGCTGTCCTCGGTGATGCCGAGCGCCGGGTCGTCGATGGTGCGCTGCAGGGTCCGGTAGTCGTCGAACACCACGGCCGGGCCGGTGTGCTTGAGCAGGTGCGGCTCGGCGGCGATGTGCTTGATGACCGCGCCGTCCGGGCACAGGTTGCCGCGCAGGACGGCGACGCCGCCCTCGGCCGCGAGCGGCCTGTCCAGCGGGCGGATCACGTCCTCGTCGTGGACGAGGGCACCGGCGAGCTGTTCGCGGAGCGTGGCGTGCGCGACGGTCGGCCGGTCGAGGTGCAGGACACCGGCGTCCCGCAGCCGGGTCAGGAACCCCGGGAGGCCGCCGGCGAAGTGGAAGTCCTCCATCAGGTGGCGGCCTCCCGGCCGGAGGTTCGCCAGGACCGGCACCGTGCGGGCGATGCGGTCGAAGTCGTCCAGCGTCAGCGGGACACCGCTGCGCCCGGCCATCGCGATCAGGTGGATCACGGCGTTGGTAGAACCGCCGAGGGCGAGCACCGTGGCCACCGCGTCCTCGTACGCCTCGCGGGTCAGGATCGCCGACGGCCGCAGGTCCTCCCGCACGAGGTCGACGATCCGCATCCCGGAGGCGGCCGCCATGCGGTCGTGCCCGGAGTCGACGGCGGGGATCGACGACGCGCCCGGCACCGTCATCCCCAGCGCCTCCGCCGCCGCGGTCAGCGTGGAGGCGGTGCCCATGGTCATGCAGTGGCCGGGCGAACGGGCCAGCCCGCTCTCCAGCTCGGCCATCTCGCAGTCACCGATGAGGCCGGCCCGCTTGTCGTCCCAGTACTTCCACATGTCGGTGCCGGAGCCGAGCACCTCGGAGCGCCAGTGCCCGGGCAGCATGGGTCCGGCCGGCACGAACACCGCCGGCAGGTCGGCGCTCGCGGCCCCCATCAGCAGCGCCGGGGTGGACTTGTCGCAACCGCCCAGCAGGACCGCCCCGTCCACCGGGTAGGAGCGCAGCAACTCCTCGGTCTCCATCGCGAGCAGGTTGCGGTAGAGCATCGGCGTCGGCTTCTGGTACGTCTCCGACAGCGTCGCGACGGGGAACTCCAGGGGGAAGCCGCCCGCCTGCCACACCCCGCGCTTGACCGCCTGGGCCCGCTCGCGCAGGTGGACGTGGCAGGGGTTGATGTCGCTCCAGGTGTTGACGACCGCGATCACCGGCTTGCCCAGGTGCTCCTCGGGCAGGTAGCCCAGCTGCCGGGTACGGGCCCGGTGGCTGAACGAGCGCAGGCCGTCCGTCCCGTACCACTGGTGGCTGCGGAGCTCTTCCGGCTTCTTCATGGCGGCCCTCCGTCCCGTCCCGGCTCACACGTCCCAGCCGGCGAGCAGCGCGGCCACCCGCTCGCGCCGGCCCCCGGTCAGCAGGCGGCTGGGCGGGCGCACGTCGCGGCGGCACAGTCCCAGCACCGCCAGCGCCTCCTTGACCACCGACACGTTGTTGGCGGACTGCTGTTCGGCCCGCAGGTCCTCGAACTCCCTGATCTGCTCCCACACCTTCATCGCCGCCGCGTAGTCGCCGTCGCGCAGCGCGCGCAGCATCTCCAGGGACACCCGGGGCGCGACGTTGACCAGGCCCGAGGTGAAGCCCCTCGCGCCGACCGCCCAGTACGCGGGGGCGTACAGCTCGGCGAGGCCGGCGACCCAGGTGAAGCGGTCCAGCCCCGCGTCCCGGGCCACCGCCGCGAAGCGGGCGGCGTCCGGCACCGCGTACTTCACCCCGACGACGTTCGGGCACAGCTCGCCGAGGCGCGCGATCAGCCCCCCGTCCAGCGCCGCGTTGCGGACGTACGGGACGACCCCGGTCTCCGGGACGGCCTCCGCGACGGCGCGGTGGTAGTCCACCCAGCCCTCCGGCGACACGTACGGGTGGATCGGCTGGTGCACCATCACCATCTGCGCCCCGGCGTCGCGTGCGTGCCGCGCGGCGGCCACGGCGGTCGGCACGTCGTGGCCGACGCCCACCACGACCTGGGTGTCCGGGTCCGCCTCGGCCATCGTCAGCTCGACGACCAGCCGCCGCTCGGCCGGGTCGAGGGCGTAGAACTCCCCGGTGTTGCCGTTCGGCGTGACCGTCCGCACCCCGCTGTCGAGCAGTCTGCGCAGCAACGCCCGGTACGCGGTGGGCTCCACGCCCCCGTCCGCGCCGAACGGGGTCACCGGGATCGCCACGACATCGGCGAGCGCCGACGACTGCTCTGCGAATGACATGCGGTTGCCCTTCAGCTCGGGTCGCTACGGGATGCCGTGGGGGCGGCATGGGGGGAGCGGGCGCGCGGAGGGCCGTCCCCTCACCCCGCGCGCCCGCGGCTCAGCGGGCCGTTCCTTCGCCGCCGTCCGGGCCCTCGGGGAACGCCCGGGCCACGAAGCTCGCGATGTGGTCGTGGAGCAGCCGCGCCGCGCCGTGCGCGTCCCCGTCGAGGGCACGCGCCAGGATCTCCCGGTGCTCGCGGGCCTCCTGCTCCCACGACGGGGTCTCCTGCCAGACCACCGCCGAGACCAGGGCCGCCTGGTCCCGCACGTCGTCGAGCATCCGGGCCAGCAGGGGGTTGCCGCACGGCGTGTACAGCGCCCGGTGGAACTCCCGGTTGGCGAGCGACCGGTCGGCCCGGTCCCCCGCCTCGTCGGCCCGCGACAGCGCGTCCCGCGCGGCGTCCAGCGGGGCGCGGTGCGTGACGGTACGGCGCAGCGCCTCCGGCTCCAGCAGCAGGCGCACGTCGTACACCTGACGCGCCATCTCCGCGTCCACGGCCCGCACGGTCACGCCCTTGTACTGGCTCATCACGACCAGCCCGGTGCCGGCGAGCGTCTTGAGCGCCTCCCGCACGGGCGTCTTCGACACCCCGAACTGCGCGGCCAGCTCGGCCTCCACGAGTGCCTGACCGGGCTTCAGCTGCCCGGTCAGTATCCCGTGCTTGATCGTTTCCAGCACGACCTGGGTACGGGACGGAATCGGCGTCGGCGCGGTGCCGGCGAGCAGGTCCATGGGGGCTCTTTCGGATCTCACGTAGGGCGTCTCATATATGACGTACGAAGTACGACGCGATGAAAGTAGGGCGGGGGGCGGGGTTCGTCAATGGGCCCGACGCACTTTGTGTGCGGTGCGGTTGTTGTCGTGTGCGGGTTGTTTGCGCCTGCGGCGGGCATCCCCCTGTCTCTTATACAAATTT